>NZ_JAVJUO010000219.1:0-64433 GCF_040220555.1 Coleofasciculus sp. C1-SOL-03 | reverse complement strand
ACGAAAAATCGGGCGTTTCGGCTTTTAGAAGTGAGTTTGACCGAACCTAATTTTGTACGGTTTTTCCCCCTTGTCTTCTTTCCATCCTTGTCCTCCTTGTCTTGTCTCAACCATAAAATAAAAAACCTACACCTGTCAGGGAGGTGGCTCTGGGTAAAGGTTTCAGGGTTTGAATGGGGTGGTTTATTGAGAATAAGTTGCAGCTATTCGGGGTAAATCTTGACCCCCCCGGAAATCAGGGTGTAGAATCGGGTCAGGGTGAGGCTTCTAGAAGCCGACCCTTTAGACTTCTCCAGAAGTCGAATTAATGGAAACATGGTAATAATTAGGGCGCACGTCTGTGCGCCCCTACAATTTCAATCAAGGCAATCGTTCAGGACTTACGCAGCTACACTATATATGGCGCTGAAGGTGCGTTACGCTGTGCTAACGCACCCTACAAATAGAAGCTTTGCGTAAGTCCTATCATTAATTAATAAATGTGCTAACAACAGGGTTATTAATTCGACAAAATCCTGACATCTTCACCCACAGACTGTAGGGGCACCATCCTTGCGCCCCTAATTTGTCACCCAAAGCCCATCAGCCACACAATTCGTCATTCGCATAAAATTATAGACAGCCGTTCTCATCCCCCTCTAGGATAGAGTCGTTTATCAGTTATCAATTATCAGCGAACAATGACAAAGGACGAATGACGAATGACAAATGACGAAAGACTAATTTGTCACGTTTTAATTGGTTGTCCCGCCAGTGGTAAATCAACCCTGGCTGGGGAATTGGCGAAACTGGGAAACTATAAAATAGTCTCCACCGATGAAATCCGCCAAACCCTCTACGGTGACGCTACCATCCAGGGGGAATGGTGGGAAATTGAACAATCCCTCTTACAGCAAATCCAAGACGCGATCGCATCCAGTCAACCGATCATTTATGATGCTACTAATGCCAAACGTTCCTGGCGGATGTCGCTGTTGATGCAATTGCACAGATGTAGCCCATCTCCCCTGTGGATAGGATGGCACCTGAAAACCCCTCTGTCTACTTGTCTGAATTGGAATAAACAGCGATCGCGTCAGGTTCCCGATTCGGTGATAAAATCATTCTACCAGTCTCTGCACCAATTTCCTCCCCTAGCGGCGGAGGGATTTGCAGCGGTTTATCCGGTGACACCTGTTAAAGGCAAATTCGATATCGGACAAATCCAAACCAAACTCCAACGCCTCAGACACAGCCAGGTGAATCGTACCAACCGCACCCAACATGGACAAATTCAGTTACACCGCTATTCTCGGCTGTTGGATTTTGACCGCTTGCTGCATTTAATCTCCCTGATTCTGACATATCCGGGTATCGGGAATTTACAACAAATTGCGCCTCAGTGTCTGGAAAGCCTATTGGGAACCGTTCCTGAATTTGCCACCTCTGTGGAGGAAATCTGTGCGGTGATGGCGAAATGTAAGGGTTTAATCTATGCCGTACCTGATGCGATCGCGGATGATTTACACTGGTTAACGGAGAATGGATTGATCGGATATCCAATTGGCGATCGCCCGATTCAAGTCGAACCACTACCAGGGACAATTAGCGCCACTCATCCCTATTCTGATTGTGAACCCTTCCAGCGACTTCTGGCAACGATTCGGTTTATTTTACACCATCCTTTTTTAGAGAATACCTGTAGTGGCAATTTGCCTACGTTAGTTGAGGCGTTGAAAACTGAAGGAATACTGGTTGGTGATGCGGTGGATACAGTTCGCAAAGATATCGAAAAAATCCTGAAACCTTATAAACTCCTCCTAAATACTCCCATGCGACAAGGTTACTTTCTGGGAACCGCCTTGCTATGGCGTCATGAACTTAAACAGGTGTTTACGGTTCTGCAATCTCAAGCCCAGAGTTTTGATGATCCGGTAGCCTTGGAAACCTATGAACTATTTCGCGATCGCATCACCTCCAGTAAGTTGGATATCACCGAAGTTTATCCAGTACGGGCAATAGCCCATCAGTCCATGGTGGATATCGACAGTTTACCGTCCTCTGCCCTAGCCCGCAACTTAGACCAACTCGAAGACGCGATCGCATCAGGTAAACTGTTAGAATTGAATCGACATCGGGGTGGGGGGAGATTTGCGGGAGATCAAGAAGGATTTTTTACCGCCTGGTGTCTGCAAATCGTCTTTTATAACCATGCTTGGTACGTCGCCTTTGAACAAGAAGAAAAGGGAAAAGGCGGGAATTTATTTCGGTTTGAACGATTAGATCGCCTGTTTATCGGTCAACCCCAAACTATCACGCGATCGCGACAAGCACAAGTGCGATCGTTAAACAAACTACAACGCCTCCATCAAGCCAGTGCGGGTTTATTTCTGGGGAATAGTGTCAAAGATCAACAACAATTTCTCAGCCCGAAAAAAGCAGAACGGGCGGCGGTGGAAATCCTAGTTGAACTTTGGTTTAATGATCATATATTTCCCTTTATTTGTGAAGGGACAAAACGCTATCCACCGGGACAGATGAAGATGTCACCACCGTTAGGGAATCATTTATTGAACCCTCGCTTAAAATCGATTTTTTCCCTATCTCCCAGCCCTGATCCAGAGTTTCCCCATCGCTTTCAAGTCACTTTCCCCAAATGGTCACTTGAGGATGTAGACTTATGGCGTTGGGTAGCTGGATTTGGCGGGAATGTCAAAGTGGTGCAACCTCAACCTTTGATTGACAAAATTCAGGACATCGGCGCGGGAATTTGTCGCCATACCATTGTTTGAGGGGTGTGGGAATCAGGGAACCAATTCCTACGGGGTGGGAGACTTGAGACGCCAACCGGGTTTGACGACTTGACGCGATCGCGCAATCACGAGACAATCATTGGGTGTACTTTCGGTGATCACCGAACCTGCGGCGACGGTGACATCTTGACCCAAGGTTACGGGTGCAACAAGGACACTATTAGAACCCGTCTTCGTGCGATCGCCAATTTGAGTGCGATGCTTTTGTACGCCATCATAATTAGCGGTAATCGTTCCTGCGCCGATATTCACCTGATTCCCCAATGTCGCATCTCCTAGATAAGACAGGTGGGCGATATTTGTGCGATCGCCAATTTGGGCGCCCTTCAGTTCCACAAAATTCCCCACCCGACAAGATTCCCCAATGCTGACATGCCCTCTAAGATGAGTATAGGGTCCAATGCGGGTATTTTCTTGCACCACCGAATCACTCACCACCGAATACAGCGCGGTGACATTTTCACCTAACTGACTATTTTCAATCAAACTTCCCGGTCCAATTCGACTCCCGGAACCAATCACGGTTTTCCCCCGCAGGTGGGTTTGGGGTTCAATAATTACATCCGGTTGCAATTCTACGCTGTCATCAATCGTAATACTATCGGGACTAATTAATGTCACTCCCGCCATCATCCAAGCTTCCTTGATCCGATCCTGTAAAATCTGGTATGCTTGGGCTAACTGGTTGCGGTTGTTGATGCCCAAAATTTCATGATAATCCTCCACATCAACCGCCATCACGGGTTTTAGTTGATGAATCGTATCGGTTAAATAATATTCCTTCTGGTCATTATTTGACTCTAGATTAGGCAAGATTTTCGCCAATTTCTGCCAACTAAAACAATAAACTCCCCCATTAATGCGACGGTTTTGCTTTTGGGCGGTGGTGCAGTCTCGATCTTCGACAATCTGAGTGACGAGGTTTTGACTATCACAAAACACTCGCCCATATCCTTGCGGATTCGGCAGTTGCGCGGTTAATATCGTCGCGGCATTTTGGTGGGTTTTATGGGTGTCTAATAATTGTTGCAGGGTTTGGGGGCGCAACAGGGGAACATCACCATTCAGAACCAATAAATCTCCCGTAAATCCCGCTAACTGGGGGAGGAGTTGTTGTACCGCATGACCGGTTCCCAATTGTTCCGTCTGTTCCACAAATTCGATATCTGGGAACTCGGCGAGAGAATGTTTAACAAGTTCTGCTTGATAACCGACAATCACCAGACACCGCAACGGATTGATCCCCAGACAACTCTTGAGAACTCGTTCCACCATTGACAAGGAACCCAAATTGTGGCATACCTTGGGCAACTTGGATTTCATCCGTGTCCCGCGCCCTGCGGCTAAAATCGCGACTGCAACCATGATTGAGATAGGAGTGATCGGCTACCGAATTATAAAGTTTCGCTTACTGATAATACCATAAGTAGTCGGGCTTTCATTAAAGTTAATGGTTGAGATTAGGGAATAATGGTTCATTGTTCATCGTTCATGGTTCATTGCCATCAACGACGGGGGATGAACCCTGAACTAAGGCTTGGGCGGCTATCCCTACCACCTTTGATCGAGGTAAGCTTCTCGCCGCTTTTTT
The DNA here is from genome assembly GCF_040220555.1 of Coleofasciculus sp. C1-SOL-03. NCBI lineage: Bacteria > Bacillati > Cyanobacteriota > Cyanophyceae > Coleofasciculales > Coleofasciculaceae > Coleofasciculus > Coleofasciculus sp. C1-SOL-03. The sequence continues at coordinate 60,050 of NZ_JAVJUO010000219.1, read as the reverse complement.
GATGTGTCGGCTTATTTTATCCGATTTAATTTTCTCAACGTTTCATTTTTTAATCAATATTTGTAACAGTATGTTGATTAAATCAACAAAATTAAGCCATGGGATAAAAATCAGCGGCTGTAAGGCTCAACATAGATTAAGAGATGTTGCTAATTTTGATCTACCTCAAAAAAACTGATTAATCCTCAAGTCTTATTTTCTTCATTGTGTTATAAAAAAAAATACCTTGAATTCCCGTAAAGCAACTGGTTGAGATGGTAGGGATTTAACAACTGGATAGGAAACAATCGCCATGAAAACCATGCATCGACTGCTTATCCCCTTAGGCTTAGTCGCCGCGTTCACACCGACGCCGCTAGTCTCTCAACCGATTACACCCGCGACGGATGGAACCGGAACCCAAGTTACACCAGATGGTAACCGTTTGGATATCCAGGGAGGTAGCGTTTCCGCAGATGGGACAAATCTGTTTCATAGTTTCCAGGAGTTTGGACTCGATTCCGATCAAATTGCCAATTTTCTAGCAAATCCCCAGACTCGTAATATTTTAGGGCGGGTAATTGGCGGTGATCCGTCGATGATTAATGGTTTAATCCAAGTGACTGGAAGTAATGCTAACTTATTTTTACTTAACCCAGCCGGAATTGTCTTTGGTGCAGACGCCCAGTTAAATGTCCCGGCTGATTTCACTGCAACTACGGCTACGGGGATTGGGTTTGGCGATAATCATTGGTTCAAGGCTTGGGGTAACAATGACTACCAAAGTTTAGTAGGTGTTCCTAATCAATTTGCCTTTGATGTTTCCCAGCCGGGGAGTATTGTAAATGCTGGCAATTTGGCGGTAGGAGAGGGGCAGAATTTAACGTTACTGGGGGGTACTGTAATTAATACCGGACAACTCACTGCACCCGGCGGAACGATTACCATTGCGGCTGTACCGGGTGAAAATTTAGTCCGGATTAGTCAACCGGGAAACTTGTTGAGTTTGGAGATTTCTCCACGTCTAAGTAATCCGGGTGAACCGCTACAGCTAAATCCTCTGGATTTGCCAGTATTGTTAACGGGTACAGGGGAAACAGTAGATACGGGATTGACTGTTTCTCCCACGAACGAGGTACAGTTAACTGAATCGGGGATAACCCTACCCACTGAACCGGGGACAGCGATTGTTTCGGGTAATTTGGATGTATCTATGTCCGACTTTGCGGCTTCACCACAGATAGGAGGTGAGGTTAATGTTTTGGGCGATAACGTGGGATTGGTTGAGGCGACGATTAATGCTTCTGGTGCGAATGGTGGGGGTACAGTCAGGATTGGCGGAGAGTATCAGGGAAGCGGTACAATTCCTAATGCTTTACAGACCTATGTGAGTCAAAACTCAGTAATTAATGCGGATGCGCTGATTGATGGGAATGGTGGACGAGTGATTCTCTGGTCAGATGAAATCACCCGTTTTTTGGGTAGCATCAGCGCCCGTGGTGGATTGAATGGCGGCGATGGTGGGTTTGTTGAAGTTTCGGGAAAGCATGGTTTGAATTTTCAAGGCGTTGTCGATTTGTTAGCACCTGCGGGTAATGTAGGAACGCTATTATTAGACCCAACAGATATTACGATTAGTGATGCAGCGGATACCGGGAGTATGACGTTTGCGGGGGGTATATTTTCGGACACGATGACGACTCCCTCTATTCTTAATACGACAACTCTAGAAAATCAATTGACTTTAAGCAATGTCACCGTTTCTACCGCTTCGGGTTTGCCAGATGCGGGAACGATTACTGTAGATGATCCGATTACCTGGAGTAGTGACTCGTCTCTGACACTGTTTGCCAATAACGATATTAATGTGAATGCAGATATTAGCTATTCGGGAACGGCTGATACTGCCTTAACCTTACAAGCAAATAACAGTATTATTTTAAATTCAGGTGCAGATATAACGGCTAATACTACAGGGAAGTTGGATGTTACTCTGAATGCTGACCGAGATGGGAGTGGTGCAGGGTCAATTCTCCTTAACCCGGGTTCAGCTATCAATTCCAATGGTGGTGATATTATCCTGGGGGGTGGCGATAATCCGTTGATGAATCCTGCGGTAGGTACAGTGTCTAATTCTTCTGGAATTATTCTCGACAATGCTGTACTCAATTCTGGGATAGGTGATATTTCGATTATAGGTAAGGGCGTCGATAATTCACAGTTAGCCCAAGGTATTGATATCAGGAACGGAACGACAATTCAAACCACTACGGGTAACATAAAGCTGATGGGAACAGGTGGGATAGGAGTCGATGAAAATCATGGAATTTTTATTTGGGAACCCGTTAATCCAACTAATCAAGCTAGTATAATCAGTTCAATCGATGGCAATATCAGTCTAACCGGAATCGGACAAGGAACAGGAGAGGAAAATAGTGGTATTCGAGTTGATAACTTTTCCGGTGGTATGGGTCCTATTGTCGAAACCACAGGGAGTGGTACTATAACGTTTAATGGTACGGGAAGTAGCGCCGGAACTCAAGCCAATGATGGTATTGTTTTGGGTGTTGGTAATATCAGCATTCGTTCCGTCAATGGTGATATCAATCTGACAGGAGTCGGACAAGGTTCAACGTCTGCGAGTGATGGGGTAGAAATTGCTGAAGATTCCATTGTGGAAGTGACTGGAAATGGAACTATCCTATTAAATGGTACGGGCGGTAGTGGTATTAGTGATAATCAAGGGGTGCGGATATGGAAATCCTCCCAGGTGCGAACCAATAGCGGAACAGTAGATGTGATTGGTATTAGTGGTACGGGAACGGATTCTTATGGAATTCAGTTAGCTGAAGATGGAGAGTTGGGACAAGAAACGCAAACGGGAAACTTGACGCTAACGACGGATACGTTGGATATTGATAATACGTTTAACGTGGTGGGTACGGGACAATTACAGGTACAACCGTTAACCCCCAGTCTAGGAATTACGATTGGCGATACTGCTGTTGGCACATTAAACCTGGATACCGATACACTGGCTAGCTTCCGCAATGGATTTTCACAAATTATTATTGGTGGCGCGAATCGTAGTGGCGCCATTACCCTAGCTAACAATGTTACCTTTAATGACCCAGTAGTTTTGCGATCGCCAACCAACTCAGGTTCGATTACGACGACAGGGTATACCTTAACCGGAATCGATGACGCCACGATTCAGCTAGAAGCCAACCAAGATATTGTTACGGGCGATATTATGAATCCAGGCGGGGAGATTATCCTCACCAGCAATAACGGTTCTATTGACACTCATCGCGGTATCCTCAATACTAGCGCCGCAACCGGGGATGGCGGAACGATTACTCTCACGGCGAACAGGATTAATCCGGGTTCTATAAATACCTCGGCGGGTTCCGGAAGTGGCGGTAATATCAGCTTAAATGGTACTGTTACTCTCACTCAACCGGATACCACATTCACCACCACAGGGATGACGGTTGGGGGTGATATTATCCTTACCAATACCCTCAATGGTGTCACAGCTAATACTCAAAACCTGACCCTAAATTCGGGTACGGGTAATATTACCTTTGAGGATAGTGTCGGGAATACGGTTAATCTGGCAGATTTGAGGATCAATAGTACAGGGATTACCCAATTCAAGGCTTCTGTAATGGTTCAGAGTCTCACAACTGATGCTGGGGGTATGACTCAAATTCGTGGAAATGTGATAACGAATGGAGAGTCGGGTCAAACCTACCGTGATGATGTTACTCTGATTGGCGATATTGAATTAACGGGTGACGAAATTAATTTTTTCGGGGATGTCGCGGGGAATGGGAATTTGACCTTACAACCGTTTAATCCCAGTCAGGCGATCGCGCTTAACGGTACGACTGATACTAACACAGAACAGCTCGACCTGTCAGTCCGGGATATCAACGCCTTGGCAAATGGTTTCGAGTCGATCACCATCGGACGCAATAATAGCAGTGGCGCGATTACCCTGGCTGATGATGTGACGTTTAATGACTCAGTGACATGGCGATCGCCCCTAGGTGATGGTTCGATTAATACCACTGGCTTCACGTTAACCGGAAACGGTGAGATTAGGCTACTGGCGAACCAAGATATTATCACAGGTAATATTACCAATCCGGGTGCGGCGGTAACGCTGACGAGTCTTTCGGGAAATATCAATACTGATAATGGGACACTGTACACCCGATCAAGAATAGGCAAAGGAGGCGCGATCGCACTCAATGCTGCTAATAGTATCACCATAGGTGATTTCGACGCCAGTTCTGCATTTGGAACTCCAACACCCATTACCCTGAATGCTGGAAACCAAATTACATTCAATCGTTCCCTGACTTTACCCGGCGATTTCTCGGTGAGTGCCAATACGATTATTTTTAATCGCCCAGTTGACGGAACTTATACGCTAAATCTTGATACCGATAGTGGCATTGTTCAGTTTAATGATCGGGTGGGTACTGTGCAACCGTTGCAAAATTTGCGGGTAGAAGGAGAGATTATCACAACGAATCAGGAAGGGATAGATATTACCGCCGAGAATACCATCACAACCGATAATATTACTGCCCCTGGCGGAATTCGTTTAGTCAGCCAAAACGGACAAATCTCTACAGGCATTTTGGACACCTCGGCGGCGGGTAATAGTGGCACGATTACCCTGACGGCTGATGACACAATTCGCGTTAACCAGATTAATACTCAGAGTTCAGAGGGTATCGGCGGAAACGTGGAAATTACCACCAACCGTTTTTTCCAAGCGACTGACGCTTTCATCGACCAAAATGACATCAATGCCAGTATTTCTGTGGCTGGAGGAACCGAGGGTGGCACGATTATTATCCGTCATGGAGGAAACGGTATTGTGCCATTTATGGTGGGGAATTCTGAAACCAACGGAACTCGCGGCGCCATCACCCGAGGCAATACAACGCCTGCCCAAACCATTACCCCCAATCAAGCCTATTTCTTCACCCATACCCAAGATCAAGAACGAATACAAATTTTATCATCTCCTACTCCTTCCATTCCCGATGAAGCAATCATGGGAGAACCCAAACCCCCACTCGATACCAATTTAAACCCAGAGTCGTTAAACAATCTAATTGGACAGGGGTTAACCACAGAAGTACAAATCCAGGAAAACCCGGAAACGGGAGAAACGAGTCAAACACAGCGCTTTTATGCACCCGGAACATCAGCTATTGACGTTAATGATTTCTTAGCCGTCGGTCAAATCGATAAACTCTTTGAAGAGCAATTTGAGACCTACTTTCAACAAGATTTGACCCGTGAAATCGTCACCGCCGAAAGCCTGCGAGACACCCTAAATACGATATCCAATCAAACGGGCAATCATTCCAGTGTTGTCTATGTCCGTTCACTGCCTGACTCCCTCGAACTCATATTAGTTTTACCTCAAGGCTATCCCATTCACAAGACTATCCCCCAAGCCAATGCCCAAGCCTTACAGCAGACGTTAAACCAATTCCGCCAAACGGTTACGGATGTCCATAAAGGGAAAGCTTATCTCAGCCCAGCGCAGCAACTTTATGACTGGATTATTGCCCCTCTCGAATCTGAATTAGAAGCCCTAGGAATTGATACACTAATCTTTTGTATGGACTCCGGTTTGCGGACAATACCCATGGCGGCGCTGCATGATGGCAATCAGTTTCTGGTAGAAAAGTATTCGATTGGTTCTATCCCCAGTATTAGTCTCACCAATCACCGTTATGCCTCCATCAAAACTGTTCAAGTTCTCGGCATGGGCGCGTCTAAATTTACAGATTTAGCCCCGCTTCCGGCTGTACCGAAAGAATTGCAGATGATCACGCAACAATTATGGTCAGGAAAATCGTTTTTAAATGAAGAATTCACCTTAAATAACCTGAAACAACAACGTCAGCAATTTGGGATTATCCACCTCGCCACTCACGCCGATTTCCGCCCCAATGAACCCAGTCACTCTTATATTCAACTCTGGGATGGGAAACTGCGATTAAATCAGTTAAGGCAAATCGGTTGGAATCAGCCGCCTCAAGTGGAGTTATTAGTCTTAAGTGCTTGTCGCACAGCGATTGGAGATGTGAATGCGGAGTTAGGATTTGCGGGATTAGCGGTAAAGGCGGGAGTGAAATCTGCCTTAGCCAGTCTTTGGTATGTCGATGATGGCAGCACATTGGCGCTGATGAGTGAGTTTTATCGGCAATTAAGTCAACCGGAGGTGATGATTAAAGCCGAAGCATTGCGACGCGCCCAACTTGCCATGCTGCGGGGACAGGTGCGTCTAGAAAATGGTCAATTACATGGTATTGGTATGGGTGGAATTTCTTTACCGATGGAATTTAAAGGTAGAATCAATCAAGATTTCTCTCATCCTTACTACTGGGCGGCATTTACGATGATTGGTAGTCCTTGGTAGAGGGATGGGGGAGTTTTGAGTGCGTAGAAGCAAAAATGTAATCAAGAATATTCGCCAACTTTTCGGATATCACCCCTAACCTTGAGAAAAACTTATATTCAAGTTGTTTCAGTGGAGGGAGAATAAATCGTCCAAACACAGAACAGGTCTAAATTTACCGCCTACATTGTTCATCAAACTGCCTGGAGGGGATATCCTCATTGCACCCCTACTGTCTCCTGAAACTCTACCCGATGGGATTCCGGAAAAATTGTTCATCTATAGAAATATGGAAAATGAGGGTGACTTGAGCAAGGGTAAGCCATCAGGAGTCCCCGAAGCAGCAGGAAGTAAACACCGAAATGCCACGCCAGATAAGTGTTTTGGATAGGTTTTATGGAGCAGCAGTCTATAGTGAGTTACAAAAAGTCATCGGATGGAGTCGCATTAGAACCTCAAGCCGAAGCGACGCTATTCGATTTCCGTTGGTTTTTCCAGCTACCCCCTTTGTTAAAGGGTATGGGAGTGAGCATCGCCGCCTGTAATACTGTGGTAATCTCATTTGGGCTTTATTCTCTGTTGAATGCTGTTCCATCCAACCCGGATCTTGACCGATTAGAACGGGCGAGGGCAGAATATGATGCGGGAAACTTTCAAAAGGCGATCGCACTGGCTAAATCGATTCCCCGTGAGAGTGCTTTATATCAGGATTCCAAGACTAGCCTCAAACGGTGGCGGCGAGAATGGCATACAGCCGCTGCTCAATACCAAGCCGCTGAACAAGCATTGAAGGAAAAACGATGGCGGGATGTGTTGGAAGAAGCTCGTAAGATGGAGGGTGTCCGCTTTTGGCGGCGTAAAGTTGAATCCTTGGTGGAACAAGCCAAACCTGAGTTAGAATCCGAAGCCCAACAATTACTAAATCAAGCTTACGCTAAAGCTCAAAAAAAGGATTTTACCGGGGCGTTGAACTTGCTCAACCAAATTCCCCCAGAGACAACAATGGCGGCTAAAATTCAACCGAAGTTAGTTGAATACCAAGAAAAACAACGCATTAAAGCCGAATATCTTTTACAACGAGCCTATAACCAAGCCGCCAAACGAGACTTTAAGAGCGCGTTGAACTATCTTTCCCAAATTCCGCCAGGTACATCCACCTACGATACGGCTCAAATTAAGATGGCTGAATATTCACAAAAGCAGCATTTTAAGGAAGAAGTCGAGAGAACGGTTCAACTGGTGAGGAGAGAGTCAGAGGAGCAAGAAGAATCGTCTGAACCCTTTTCCACAGAACCTTTTATTTCTACCGAAACGGATGAAAAAAAATTAGAACTTAATCCCGGAAATCAACTGCAAGAGGTTACCCATTAAGTGCGTCATTTGTCATTTGTTATGCGTTGATTGGGAAATCTCTCCCAGCTTCCCCAGCCCCCTAGGGGGATCTCCTCTCAAGTTACAATTGTATGCCATCAGTTTATGGACTTCTCCGTGCCGTTTAGATCCCCCTAAATCCCCGTGCAAAAAAAGCGAAATATCCTCTGGTTTCCCCCTTTTGAAGGGGGACGGAAGGGGGGACTTTGAGATAAAGGCGGACTTTGAGATAAAGATGAACTTTGAGTTGAATTAACTAAAATTTATAGCTATCTCATCAATCCGTTGACAAACCGATTCAAAATGATCAAGTACCTCATCATTCCTAAACCGAACAACCCGCAAACCATAACCTTCTAATATACGGGTTCTTTCAACATCGTATGCCTTTCCTTGATCTGTAGAATGAGACTCCCCATCTATTTCAATCACTAATTTCAAAGTCGCACAGTAAAAATCAACAATGAAGTGATCAATAGGTCTTTGTCGCAGTATTCGGAATTTGAAAGTTCTCAGGTAGCCTTGCCAGAGTTTTTTCTCGGCTGGGGTGGGATTTTGACGCATAGATTTCGCTCTATCCACTAGGCGCGAATCATAGGGAAGATGAAAGTTTGTGGTGTTGAGGTTTCGGTTTCTTGATGTTGGTAATGCCATTTTTATTAAAAAATCTATCAACAGAGACTTTTAAATCCGGTTCCCCCCTTGTGAAGGGGGGCTAGGGGGGATCTCCTCTCAAGTTGCAATTGTATTCCATCAGTTTGTGGATTTATCCGTGCCGTTTAGATCCCCCTAAATCCCCCTTGAAAAGGGGGACTTTGAGACAACAGAGAACTTGAAATCCGGTTCCCCCCTTGTGAAGGGGGCTAGGGGGGATCTCCTCTCAAGTTGTAATTGTATTCCATCAGTTTGCGGATTTTCCCGTACCGTTTAGATCCCCCTAAATCCCCCTTAAAAAGGGGGACTTTGAGGCAACAGAGAACTTGAAATCCGGTTCCCCCCTTATGAAGGGGGGCTAGGGGGGATCTCCTCTCAAGTTGTAATTGTATTCCATCAGTTTGTGGACTTCTCCGTACCGTTTAGATCCCCCTAAATCCCCCTTGAAAAGGGGGACTTTGAGGCAACAGAGAACTTGAAATCCGGTTCCCCCCTTGTGAAGGGCTAGGGGGGAACACTTATAACGACTGTTTGACACGAGTGAAACGTTTCTCCATTTCCTCTAATTCTATCGCCCCAGTAAACACCTCCCCATTCATGACAAAAAAGGGAGTTCCCGTAATTCCCAAACTCTCTGCTAGCTGAATATCTTGACTAATCGCCGTTTGTGCGGCTTGGCTATTGCGATCGCGGTTAAATTGGTCTACATCTAAATTTAACTTCTTGGCTGTTTCAATATAAAACGATTCCCCCAGTTTTTCCTGCTGAGTAAACAACACATCATGATACTCCCAAAACTTCCCCTGTTGAAACGCCGCCCACGCTGCTTTTGCGGCTGAGATAGCTTGGGGATGAATTGAGGCTAAAGGGTAATGTTTATACGTCAACGTCACCTGATCTTGATGCTTTGCCATAAACCGTTGCACCGTTTTATGCGCCCTGCCACAATAGGGACATTGAAAATCGGAAAACTCCACCATGACAATCTTGGACTGAGACGCCCCTGTTGTCGGTGAGTCCCCAATAATGGCTTGAGGATTGGTTTTAAGTTGTTGCACAAAGGCTTGCTGGGCTTGTTGGAGTTGCTGTTGGACACGCTGCTGATACGCCTGAACGGATTCCAGAATCACTTCCGGGTGTTCGCGAATCACTTGCAACACTTGTTCTTCTAATTTGGGACTCACTTGGCTAGCCGCTTGAACGGGTAAAGAAGTACCGAGTAAGGTAATACAAAGGAGCAACGCGATCGCACAAAGCCGAAATGGGTACATGGTTGAATGGTCATGGTTCATGGTTCATGGTTCATTGTAACGGGCAGGCAAGCGGTAAGATTTAATTGATCGGGACTATTGCTGAATGTGCGATCGCACCATTTGTTCGTTCGTTCGTAGTCGGCGCTTTAGCGCTAGAAGATATAGCAACCGCCAAGGTTAAACAATCTCAGATGGTTCTGCAAACTCCAACCTCCGCCAAACGCCAAGAACCCCTTGTCACCTGGGAAAAACTTCCCGACGATTTCATTTTGCCCGATGATCCCGTGGAAAACATTCTACAACCGCCCCTCGCCGCCGCACTAACCGATGCTTTAGATGCAGCCAATCGCCTGAATTCGCAACTGTTAATCGCCTCCAATTTTGGTCTCGTCGCGACAGTGGATCAGAAAATTGTCGTCAAAGCACCAGACTGGCTGTATGTACCCCAGGTATTTCCGGTTGCAGAAGGCGTAATTCGCCGCAGCTATACTCCCAATCGGGAAGGGAGTCCAGTTAGCGTCGTCATGGAGTTTTTATCAGAAACTGAAACAGGAGAATACTCAGTACGACCAACATTTCCCTATGGTAAGTTCTACTTCTACGAGCCAATTCTCCACGTTCCAACCTATGTGATTTTTAATCCCCTAGCGCCAATTCTAGAAGTTCACCGATTGCAAAATAATCGATATATATTGCAACAACCCACAGCGGAAGAACGCTACTGGATTCCTGAATTAGAACTATTTTTAGGCATCTGGTATGGTACTCGATTAGGCTTAACCAGCAATTGGTTACGCTGGTGGGATGAGTCGGGAAATCTATTGCTGTGGAGTTCAGAACAAGCTGAACAAGAACGCCAACGGGCTGAACAAGAACGCCAACGCGCTGACGCTGTAATCAATAACCTAGAGCAAGAACGGCAACGTAATCAGGCGTTGATGGCTAAATTGCAAGAGTTGGGTATTGATCCCAACACCTTGTCCTAACCTAGCGATTTAGGATATCAGTTCGTGAGCAAACTCACTGAATCGGCGATCGCCCTGAGTCGGTAGGATGAAAGAAAGCTGTAGTCAAACTGAACACTATCCTATGTCTGATGAGTCTGTGGGAAATCTTCAAGAACCGTTCCTCGCCGCCGCCCTAACAGACGCTTTAGGTGCAGCCAATCGCCTGAATTCGCAAATGTTAATCGCCTCCAATTTCGGGCTTGTGGGGGCAGTTAATGGGAACATCGTGGTCAAGACACCCGACTGGCTGTATGTACCCCAGGTATTACCCGTTCGAGAAGGAGAAATTCGCCGCCGCTATACACCCAATCTGGAAGGCAATCCAGTTGGGGTGGTCATGGAGTTTTTGTCAGACACTGAAGCGGGAGAATACTCCATACGACCCAGTTTCCCTTATGGGAAGTTATTTTTCTATGAGAAAATTCTCAAAGTTCCTACCTATGTGATCTTTGAGTCCCTAGCCGTAGTCCTAGAAGTCCGCCAATTACAAGATAATCAATACGTAGTGCAACAACCCACAGAAGAAGGACGCTACTGGATTCCTGAATTAGAACTATTTTTAGGCATCTGGCATGGCACTCGATTAGGCTTAACCATCCCCTGGTTACGCTGGTGGGACAAGTCGGGACACCTATTATCGTGGAGTTCAGAACAAGCCGAACAAGAACGCCAACGGGCTGATGCGATCGCAAATCAGCTAGAGGAAGAACGGCAACGTAATCAGATGTTAATGGCGAAATTACAAGAGTTGGGCATTGATCCCAACACTCTATCCTAATCAGTTTGACGGTGGCGACGGTATGCAGCTCCGCTGATCCCTAGCATGAGTAGTCCCAGCAACACACCAGGTTCAGGCGTCTGGGCAGCTTCTTCATCTGCGAAGGCTATCCAACCCGCTCCGTCTAAGCCGTTATGAAAGACCTATGCAAGTCTAGGCAGAGTTACTCATTTCTAGGCTTGCCGCTTACTTCCTGCTTCGTTCTGGTGGTGTCGGCACTCGACCAGTCCACAGGCTAACACCACCTAACTGGCGGCTATTTCCAAATTAATGGAGGCGTTAAAATCGCGGTCAATTTCTAACCCGCAGTTGTCACACCGGAAAACTCGCTCTGATAAAGGCATCTCCTCTTTGACGGTATGGCATCTTGAGCAAGTTTTTGGTTTCGGTCAAACGAATCGCACAATTCCAAGCATGGCGGGAAACGCCACAATGTTTAGCTAATGCGGTTCGCTGTTTGTTGTTCAACTTTAATTCAGTCTTAAACCCTAAAAGCATGACTTGGTAAGACTTGTTGTATAATAGCTTGCCCACAAAGAGGCTAGCCGCGATCGCTTGATTGACCCAAGAAAGGGTGACGCCTACCGCCGCCGTGCTAGCAAGGGCGAGCTTTAGGGGTAGAGAGGCTAGTTGCATTGGCATTTTCTGGAGAATCGATGTACAGGACTACGAGTTTACTCATTAATATCGCTGATTCGCCGCAGATTCAAGATATCGCTCATCTTTTTAATTTGAGCAAAACTTTGCTGCAACTGCCCGTAATCCCGAATATCGATACACAAATCAATCAACGCAGGTTTACCGTCTTGAGTTTTCACCTGAGCTTTCCGCACATTGATATGATGGTCACTTAAGCGGGAGAGAATATCCTTTAAAACCCCGACCCGATCCAACACTTCAATTTGAATATTAACCGGATAGGTTTGCCGACGCCCACTCTCTTGATCCGTCGGATTCCAATTCACCGGAACTAATCGGTCTCCCTCAATATTTTCCACATTGGGACAGCCTTGACGATGAATCGAAATTCCCCGCAATCGGGTGACGACACCCAGAATAGGTTCGCCGGGAACTGGATTACAACACCCAGCAATCCGATGCATTAATCCCTCGACCCCCGCAATGGGTTCGCCTTTAATCGTCCACTGATCACTTGTTTCCCTCGCCGTCGGTAACGATGGCAGTAAATCTTCGATTTCTTCGGGTTCGGTTTCAAAGGGTTGTGTGGCTTTTACTGCATCGCGCAATCGATTGACCACGAGATTTAGAGTCACTTCTCCATACCCTAATGCCGCCAATAAATCTTCAGCATTTTGATAATTACAGCGTTCGGCGACAGATTGCATAGGTTCTGATTTGAGCAAGGATTCAAATCCATTTTTACCCAATTCCTTCTCCAGCAAATCTCGACCTCGCGCCACATTTTCATCACGGTGCGATCGCTTGTACCATTGGCGAATCCGGTTTCTGGCACTGGGCGTGACGACGAAGTTTAACCAGTCTAAACTAGGGTGACTATTTTTCTGGGTGATAATTTCGACAATATCCCCATTCTTTAACGGTGTATCCAGAACTCGCCACTGACCATTAATTCTCACCCCAGCACAGTGATTCCCAATCTCGGTGTGAATCCGATAGGCAAAGTCTATCGGCGTTGCGTCCCGACTCAGGGGTATCACATCTCCATCGGGGGTAAAGACGTAGACATCATCGTCAAATAAATTATCTTTGACACTTTCGATATACTCATGAGCATCTTTCAGGTCATTCTGCCATTCCAGCAACTGCCGCAACCAGGTAAACTTGTCATCGTCTGCGCCAATTCGGGTTGGATCAGATGTTCCGGTTTCTTTATACTTCCAATGTGCCGCAATCCCATATTCGGCAATCCGATGCATTTCCAGGGTACGAATTTGCACTTCGATGGGACGCCCATGGAAGCCAATCACGCCTGTATGTAGAGACTGATACCGATTGGGTTTCGGTAAGCCGATATAATCTTTAAACCGACCGGGAATCGGGCGAAAGGCATCATGGACAACAGCTAATGCCCGATAGCACCCTTCGTTGGTCTCCACAATGATCCGCATCGCCGCTAAATCATAAATTTCGTGAAATTCCTTATTGCGGCGCTGCATCTTCTGATAAATTCCATACAGATGCTTAGGACGACTATTCAAGTCCACACATCGAATGCCCATCTCATCAAGACGCCCTCGCAGAATTTGCGAAACCTGGGCTAATCGTTCTTCCCGGTCTTGACGCCGTTCGGCAACCAGTTCCTGAATTTTGCGATAAGCATTCGGTTCAAGATACTTAAAGGATAAATCTTCTAACTCCCACTTAAACCGCCCAATTCCCAAGCGGTTGGCTAAGGGGGCAAAAATCTCGCGGGTTTCCTGGGCGATCGCCCGCTGTTTTTGTGGCTTAAGATGTTCTAATGTCCGCATATTATGCAGACGGTCTGCTAACTTGACCACAATCACCCGGATATCCTTCGCCATCGCCAGGAACATACGGCGGAAGTTCTCAGCTTGGCGTTCGGTTTTACTGGAGAAGTTAAATTTGGAGAGTTTGGTGACGCCTTCAACTAAATGGCGCACCTCGGCACCAAAGATGGATTCAATCTCGTCTGGCGTGACATCCGTATCTTCGACCACATCATGGAGTAAACCCGCCGCGATCATGGTACTGTTGCCGCCTAAGTCTCTTAATAAGCCAGCAACGGCTACAGGATGAGCGATATAGGGTTCTCCAGAGGCTCGATACTGTTCCGAATGAAGTTGATACGCAAATTCAAACGCCCGCACCACTAACGCCGCATCATCCGGTGCTGATGGGTCATAGGTGGTAGAGGCTGTTGATAAACAGTCCTGCAACCAGTCGGGAACGTCTAGGTTATAGGTTGTAGGTAGGACAGTGGCACTCATAATTCTTTCCCTGACAGATCAATAAATAACGGTAATGGTAGTAAGATCTCTGTTTAGTGGTATAGTTATCGGTTTTTATGAATTCCAGGAATCAAAATTCCCTAGAATACCCGTATAGTAATCAGACTTAGATGAGAAATGGTAACATAAGATACCAGATATCCACCTGAGTGACCGAGTATAGAAGCAACCTGTCGCTTCTGTTACGGACTCCATTTCCAGCGAAATCTGGCATAACTCAAGGACTTGGTTGAAGCCAATACGCTAGAATTTCTGCGGATGGTTGGTTGTCAATAGCGGATCGCTAAGACTGCAAACAGCAACGGTTTTAGGGACAATCAGTTTTGGCAGTACCACACCACCTAAACTGCTCCTCCTTACATTGGTTACTCTGCGATGAGAATGCAAGCTGACGTTCAGACTCAAACCTGATCCTCAGCTTGGTGGTAAATCCTTGCATTTATAAACAAAAATACAAGATTCTTTACATTTATTCTAGACCAACCTGTCTCATAATGTTAATCCCCTCCCAACGGCAATCCTATCAGGACTTTCAACAGGTCTTAGACGATTTGCACAAAAGCACCCAGAAGCACGAGTTAGACAAAACTGAGATACAGGAGCGTTTCCAGGCGGTGAAACAGCTCTTTCAAGCACGAATTCTCACGCTCAACCCCGATGAAGTCAATCAGGAACACTTATCAGCATGGCAGTCTAGGCAAACCGAAATCCATAGACAGATGCGCCTGCTAGAAACCGATAGGCTAATGTTGCAGGCGGCGCGAAATTCTGCAACGGTTCAGTCTAGGGTGGCTATTATCTGCGATCGCCTGAACACCCTGATTCAATACTGTAATGCTATGCTTCAACTCTAGCGCTCTCGTCCCGTCCTGTCGAGGGAGTGTTGAGTGTTGACCCTTCACTTGGTTCCAGGGTATTGCGCGTGAGTGTGTAGGGGCGGGTTTCACGACTATCGTTTCTTGCCTTACCCAGATGTAACTAAACCCGCCCCAACCCTGTAGAGACGTAGCCTGCTAAGTCTGAGTTTTGAGTTTTAATAAGGTACAGATGCTTTGAGGAAGAAAATCGGTGCAATGTCCCAAATGTAGAAAAGTCCCACTCCTAGACGGCTATTTAGAGCATCAGTTTGCCGTGAAGTATTGCCAAGAGTGCAAAGGCACTTGGATTCCTGCCAAAGAGTATGAAGCATGGCAGGCACGTCAACCGTCTAATCAGAGAATGCCTGATATTCCACCTGAATCATTAAATGTGGATTTTGTCAAGTCCCCTTTCGATACCAAAGCCGCCTTATGTCCAGAGTGCCAGCGCTATCTCTCTCGCGCTAAAGTTAATCTCAAGACACCCTTTTATGTGGAACGATGTTCTCACTGTCGCGGGATTTGGTGCGATTACGGGGAGTGGGACATTCTCGAACGTTTGGGACTCCATACCGTAATTGAGCAACTGTTTACCAACGAATGGCAGAGTAAAGCACGAGAACGGCAACTTTGGCAAAAAGAACGCCAAGCCACGGCGGAAAAATTAGGGAGTGAGTTAGCGGCGCAGGTAATTGAGTTGGGGGAACGGTTAGCCGAACATCCGAATGGCGATTTTGGCGTGGCTTATCTGATGCGGCGCGTCGGCGGAAATTGGCAACAACATAATCAAAAATAGGCTATATCATGTATTGATCAGGTGGAAGTTTGAGGATAGCCGTTTCAATTTGCTTAACTGTTAACATGGCTTGCCTGTAATAACATCAAGAGCAAGAAAGAGAATGTTCTCTCCCTTGCCTTGCAGAACTTTCTCAGAGTTATAATCACCCAACAGACTTAGTGATTAAAAACAGCGCGGCTATAGCCTGTAAGAAAGGTAACCACCGTTTAAGCCTTGTTTTTCTTTTTGGACGGTGAACGCTTGAGCAAGCCGCCAAAGGAGAGTGCCACCACATAACCTATTGTCGTCATAGGTTCGGGGACAGAAACAGCCGTGACTGACACGTTATCCAATGCGGGTCCGCCAAAGGGGTAGTCTGTTTGCAGACTAGAAAACTCAAGTGTGGTTTCTGTATCGATAGCGGTAAACAGCCATGACTGGGTTTCCCAGCCTATATTTCTCAGATCAGTGCCTGCCTGAAATGAAAACAATTCAGATTGTCCTGCGGCAGCAACTTCCATCGTTTGTAAAAGACCACTCGGATGACCTGCCAAAGCAAAACTAACGAGATATTGCTGATCAGGGGAAGTGCTAAATGTTTGTGCCACCCCACCCAGCATACCGTTGAGATCGAGACTTCGGTTGCCATCAGCCGCAAACCATCCCGTGCCATAATAATCAATTCCACCATTTATTACCGTCCAATCTTGGATATCAGTAGAACCGACGCTGAGTGGCAAAAACTCACCTGGCTCCGGACCGATTTCAAAACTACCATTTTTGATTATGTTAGCTGCTGATGCTGGACTAGCTCCAATAGCTACCAAACTCAAGGTGTAGCCAGTAGCCAAAACGGTGAACTTGTTCCAGATATGTTTCATTCTGTTTACCTCTTCTTAGGATATTTGAAGGTCTTAAGACTTTCACTAATTACTCGGATGAACATACTCTCATTTTACGCAAAGGATAATTTTAAGTTTGGTAAACCGTTTATAAAGAAAAGATAAAAAAATCAAGCCAGAGAAATCAACTTGGCACAATAGAGGCGTCGTCAAGATAGTTGGGCTAGCCAGATGGCACGTC
The DNA here is from genome assembly GCF_040220555.1 of Coleofasciculus sp. C1-SOL-03. NCBI lineage: Bacteria > Bacillati > Cyanobacteriota > Cyanophyceae > Coleofasciculales > Coleofasciculaceae > Coleofasciculus > Coleofasciculus sp. C1-SOL-03. The sequence continues at coordinate 42,903 of NZ_JAVJUO010000219.1, read as the reverse complement.
GTCCTTATCCCACCGACTTGAGCGATCGCGAATGGGAGTTAATTGAACCCCTATTACCAAAACCGAAACGTCGGGGACCCAAACCCAACGTGAATTTACGCGAAATCGTCAATGCGATCTGCTATCGGCTGCACGAAGGGTGCCAGTGGCGGGCTTTACCTCACGATTTTCCGCCCTGGTCAACGGTGTCGAGTTACTTTCGCAAATGGCAACGTCAGGGAATTTGGTCGGCGATTAATCATCGCTTGCGACAAGAGCTTCACCAGGCTCAATTACTCGTACCCCCAATTGATGATCCCATCGGGGAGCGATATCTGTTGATGTGGGAAGAACCAGAACTAAACTCCTTCTCAATCGCAGCATTAGAATTATTAGGACTCACCAAACGTGAGGCAGAAGTACTATTCTGGGTAGCCCAAGATCAAAGCAATGCTGCCATTGCTAAAGTACTAGGTTGCCGTCAAGGAACAGTGCGAAAACACTTGGAGCATATTCACCGGAAACTGGGTGTCCAAACCCGAACCGCTGCTGTAATAGTTGCCCTGGAAAAGTTGGGTCTACTCAAAGCTACGTTTGTGGCAATTTCGTCATAATCCTATACGCGGATCGTCGTATTGCTGTTCAAGTTTATTTGGAGAAAAATTAGATTAATGGGAGTTTAACAGTTATGAAAGCTCGAAGACCTTATGTGAGAAAATCGGCGATCGTGGTTATGCTCGTTCTCCTCGCGCTTTTTGCCGTGTACGGTTGCGCTAGAGGTCAAGCCCAGTCATCTTTATGAAGAAAACAGGCGGACAGAAAACGAACCAACCGGCAATTGTTTTCTATGTTAGTCGCAAACTGGCACTGCGTAATTTGCCAGTGCAAAACCGGATTCCCAAGCAGATTAACATTCCGTGGGAGTATGCCCCCGATGGGGTTCTAGAAATGATCACGGATGTCCAACCCTTACAATTTCAAGCCTTTGAGAATACCGATCGCATGCGCCCCTGTCCGGGTGGTTATAGTATCGGTCATCCCGATGTCACGGCGGGGACTTTGGGCTGTTTGGTCAAAGACAAACTCAATCAAAGGACTGTTATCCTCAGCAACAATCATGTCCTCGCTAATAGTAATCAGGCTCAAGTTGGCGATCCCATCATTCAACCTGGTTCGGCTGATGGGGGAACAATTGAATCAGATACTATTGCCACGTTGGAACGATTCTATCCCTTGCTAGACTTGCCTTAGTGGTCAAAAAAGGTAAAGCCAGACCCAAAAAACGGTTAAAAAAGACCTCTTAATCTCTAGTTTTTCAGTGATTTCAGTTAAAATAGTGGCATAGATTTTACGGGAATCAAGACCTCACATCACTATGATTCGTCTGCCTACCCAATCCAATCCCCCAGATTCTCCCCGGCAAACCTTGCCGACAATGTACGATTTGCCCAGTGATAATCCGGAGGACCCTGGATTGCCCGATGAGTTTCACTTTTTTCAACCGCTTTTACTCCTGTTAACCTTTCAACCAACTAATTGGAATTGGGAACAAGTGTTTTCTGCCTGCGACTTGAATCTTTATTACGATGTTAATCATACTCACTGGTACAAGCGTCCCGATTGGTTTGGGGTTGTGGGGATTCCGCGCCTGTATGAACAGCGAGAGTTGCGCTTAAGTTATGTGATTTGGCAAGAAGAAATTAGTCCCTTTGTGGTGGTCGAGTTATTATCTCCGGGTACAGAAGATGAGGATTTGGGACGGACAGTAGCCAAAGCCGGAAATCCACCCTCGAAATGGCATGTTTATGAAAAGATTTTGCGGGTACCGTACTATGTGATTTTTAGCCGCTATACCTATCAGCTGCAAATCTTTCATTTAGTTGAGGGGAATTATCAACGGATGAATTTAACCGATAATCGGTTTTTTATGCCGGAGTTAGGGTTAAGCTTGGGATTGTGGTCAGGGCGATTTCGTGAGATTAACGGACAATGGTTGCGATGGATGACGCCTTCAGGAGAGTTGATTCCCACAGATAATGAGCAAGCGATTCTTGCCGAAGAAAGGGCTACCGCCGCACAAGAACAAGCGATATTAGCTGAAGAAAGGGCTATCGCCGCCGAAGAACGCGCCCAACAATTGGCGCAACGGTTGCGAGAATTAGGCATTGATCCAGACAATTTGTAGGATAACCTCGAACCCGGCAAAAACAACGATCGCTGCGACTGTCTTTTTGCCATTCATTCCCCTAATGTTTCATAGTAGGCTAGGGCTTGATTGTACCATTCCCTAGCTTTGTCTGTTTCCCCCAATGCGGTGTAAAATTCACTTAAGTCTTCTGCAACTAAGGCGGGAATATCGGTATCTTGGCTAGCCGCGAGTTCAAGGGCTTTCTGATAGTTTTGGACAGCAAGCTGAGATAATCCTATTTGTCGGTATAGCTTGCCCAATTGGTGATAAATAGCGGCGGTTGGGTTTCCTTGACTGACTAAATCGTCTAGGGTTTCAATGGCGTTTTGTTTCAAATCGTGGCTAAGGTAAAGGTTGACTAACGATAGGGCTTTGGCTTCTGGGTTGAGTTGATCATTGGCGAGAATTTGGGAGGCGGCTGTCTTGATTTGGGCTTGGGTTTGGCTATCCAGGATTCTGAAACCAAGTTCAGGTATATTTTCCTCAAACGAACCGCGATCGCGAGTTTCAACTGTCCATAAATAATACACGCCCGGTGTTAGAGGTGTTTCACCCGAATAAGTTATTTCGGTGTCATTAACGTGAGTTTGCCAATCTACATCCTCACCCCTGACACGCACCTTGTAGCTGGTGGCGTTGGCTACAGGATGCCAACGGAATGTAGGTTTGTTATTGAGTAGGGTAGTGCGACGGGGACTGATCAGGTAGGGGATAGCAGGGTTATTCCAAGCGATCGCATCGCCGCGATCGGGACAACTGACTAATCCAGGGCTGCATTTGGCGTCTTGGCTATCTTCGCTTGTGGCGCAAGTATTAACTTGATTATTACCCCCAGGTACTGACCATACTGTTAAATCCGTACATTGGACAATCACTTGTGCGCCGTTGGCGGTGAGGAGTTCATCTCCCGGATAAATGGGTATCCCCGTTGTGGGGCGGATTAGGGAACCGTAAGCCCGTTTAACCTGAACATTACCCAGAAGTTGAATAATTTGTCCGTTGGCTGTTCGTTCAGATGTTGCGATCGCGGGGGATAGGATTGACTGTTGTCCGATGAAACTGACAGTAGCGAGGATGAAACTCAACCCCATAAAAGGGAGGCGGAATCGGTTTTTCGGTGGAATTCCTGGGATACTAGCGGTAAACGTTTGAAGTTTCATCATAAATTCTCCAATTTTTGCCAACGTTGATCGACTTCATTAATGCATTCATCTAACCAATTATCGCCAATTGTTACCAATTCTTACCAATTGTTACCAATTGTAGGGTGCGTTAGCGCAGCGTAACGCACCGTTTACACTGTTTTATATGAATTAAATAGGTAAAAAAATAAACTTTTATCATCAATCCTCCAAATCTTGTAAACGTTGTTTCGCTTCACCAATACATTTATCTAATCAATTATCGCCAATTGTTACCAATTGTTACCAATCGTAGGGTGCGTTAGCGCAGCGTAACGCACCGTTTACACCATTTTATCTGAATTACAATAGGTATAAAAAATAAACTTTCATCATCAATCCTCCAAATCTTGTAAACGTTGTTTTGCTTCACCAATACATTCATCGAGTTCAGGTCTGTAATACTTTGATTTAGCATAGTGTAGCGTATTTTTCCAAGCGTCCTCGGCTGCTTTTGGTCTTTCGGTTGCTTCTAAAACTTGCGCTAGAAGACAGTGAGCATGAGGACTATCAACCTCTAGCTGAATTGCCTGTTTTAGGTCATCTTCTGCTTCGCTTAATCGACCTTCTGTGAATCGAATTAACCCCCGATTTTTGAAACAGGCAGCTTTTACCGCGTCATACTCCGTTAAAGTTAAACATTGCCAGACATGACTAAGACTGGCTTCCGGAAAATTGCCGCGAATTTGTCCCAAGGCTAATTGAGCATGGGCTTCAGCTAATCCGCGCAGGGCGGCTTTTTCGTAGGCTTTCATAGCACAATTTGTATCCTTCAGATTTTTCTCACACAGCCAAGCCAGGTTGTAGTGAGGGTGGGGATAATTGATGTCAAGTAAGGTAGCGAATCGATAGTAAAATTGGGCTTTTAATAGCTGTCCTTGATTATAATTTTTCACTCCCAGTTTGTTGAACCAAGGGGCTATCCGGAAACCCAGAAAAAAGTAGCTAATAAGACCTCCAAATAATAGGATTAGGGTTAACTTAGAGAAATGATTGAAACGGGTAACAAACCCCCTGTTTTTCGGGATTGGGTCAAGACTGGGATAATCTAAACTAAGATTAAGATTACTAATCCCGCCCAATTCCTGCCAACTCGTGGGAACCGTGATTAAATTCTGACAGATTAGGGGTAACCAACTAGCACAGGGAAAGTCAGTTTCCATTCCCTGTAATCGTTCTCGTGCGCTTCGTACTGCTTGATGGAATGATTGACCCCCGGCAAATTCAGTGAGAAAATAGGTTAAAAAAGCTTGGGCAACTTTATCGGGAATTAATTCCCGCATGACAATCATTTGGGGGATATTCAAGTCGTCTAATTGTTGGGCAAGTCCCAAGCCATCACAGGAGTTGAATATTGCCAATTTTAACCCCCGTTTTACGGCTTTTTTTAGGGCGCACCAGAGTTCGTTAACGGTTAGGTAATCAGTGGGATTGATATAGATGCGTCCGGTATCATTGATGGTCTCACTATGTCCAGCAAAAAAGATAATATCCCAAGATTGTTCCCATAACTGGTCGTTTATGTCTTGGTGCGTCTTTTCGACGAGGAATGTGGTTTCAGTATTGGGTAAATTTTCCAAGATTTTTCGGTCTTTGTCAACATCGATACCTTGGCTATGACCTAAAATAGCGAGAATTCTGATTTTGGCGGATTGGGGTGTTTTTGGGGATATTCCAGTGGGTTGAGATTGCAGGGGAATGCGGGCGGGTTCAGCTTGGGAATAATGGTGAAAAAAGTCCCATTCTTGCCAGGGAAGTTTGAGTAATTGGGGATCTTCGGTGCGAATTAGGAATTGAATTGAATCATCGGGATTTAAATTTTCTCGCAATTGTTTGTCTAGGGAATGAAAGGAGTCTGAATCCAGCCATGCTTTCATGCGATCGCATAATTCTTGAGCGGAGGTTTTACAGTGGTGAATTCGCTGTTTTAGGGTTCCCTCATACTCAACTTCTACGACTTCTAGTTTTCGGGTTCGTGCTGGTTCACCCAAGGGACGATAGAGTTCTAGCCAATGGTGGTGTAAGTGGGCGGCTAATTCGGGATTGGGGGGTAATGCATTGGTTTTATCCAGGTCAAGTAAGGTGTGAATCGTTGGCTGATTTTCGGCGGGGGAGTCACTTTTTTCCTGAATTATCAGATGGACAGAGAATCCTTGGGTTTCTAAGTTGCCAACGGGTCTAAAAATGACGAGTTTAGTCATGGTATATCTGGGTTTAATAGATACCCTGGAAGGGGGAACAGTCTATTAATTCGGTTGGGTTTCGACTTCGCAAGGACTCAACTACAGAACGTTAACTTTGTTGGGTCTCGTTCCTCGACCCAACCTACAAATTGCGCCCGATTTAACGATTGAATCCTGTTTGATTAGACGACAAATGCTTCGGTCATATTAACATCACCTAACGCTAATTTGATACTGAACTGATCACCGGGATCGGCTTTAAAACGCCAGCGAATATGTTCGGTGGTTCGGGTTTCCGTTTGAATCACCGCTTTTCCCTCTTCATCGAGTAGGATGACTTGAAGTTCTTGGGGAAGATAGACTTGACCTCCTGTGGGATAGACTTCAACAGAGATACCCATTTGGGGTGAATGGGTTGGTTTTAAGCCAATACATAACGCTACTGAGTCACTGTCTTTTTTAAAGTCCATACGTTTGCCGCGTTTCACGCCATTAGTTGATGGTTCAGAATGAGTTCTGAAGCTAAAAGCGGGTTCTTGGGGTAACTCAAGCAGTGCTTCTAGTTTCTCCCAACCAACGGCAAAAACATTATCTAACCATTGACTCAACTGTACGGGTTCTGGAACAGTTTGCGCCTCTTGGAGGTGCTGTAAATGTGTGAGTAAATCTTTGAGCGATCGCAACTGACTTAAGGGGAGTTCTTCGCTGTCTACGCTGTCAGTAAATCCCAGGATTGTGGCTTGCTGGTGTTGGGTATCAATGTGTACAATAACGTAACCAATCCGATCCTCGTGAACTTCTGGGGGAATGATACAAGCAGGTGTATCAGTCAAGGAGTCTGGAGAACGCAGGGGGCGACATTCTAACCGCCCAATTCCGGTTACGTCTAAGTCGGCGACATCAAAGAATAAACGCATGGCGGGATTCCAACTATCGCCAGCATTTAAATTAGTGGGGATATCCAGGATGCGTAGATAGTTATTGACAGCACAAACGGCTAGAGTATTCAGATAAACTTGTTCATACTGTTGCGGATGCGGCTGCTGTTGGGCAAAGGCTGCCGCAATCTGGAGGGAGTCCTGGGTAATCGGCATCGGAATGGATAAATCGTCGGTAATTTCAGTGGAGTTAATCATAGTTAAGTAGGTGGATACAATTAAAGTTAACGGTTGAGATTAGGGAACAGGGAACAGGGAACAGGGAACAGGGAACAGTAAGGGTTTGAGTGCGGTTTATAAAAATTAATAGAGTGCCGTTTTCTTTTGTTCGACTACTTATTTCTTAGGTTTACGGATATCGTTTTCGTCTATATATCCTTGGGCAATCATAAATTGTTCGAGTAGCGGTTTACATCGACGGCTATAAAATTTGGGTAAGTCTTTGGCTTCGGCGGGGGTGAGGTTAAATTCAGCAGCGATAATTTTCCAGGGTGTCTTCTTGGGTGATAAGTTATGTCGGAGTAATAAAACTTGGGCATTAATCTGGGGACGATTTCTAAAGCAAGTGTGGCGTAATATCTGATCGGGATCATGGCGAACCCAGGCTTCGGTTTTTTCCCACATTTCTAGAAATCGCGGATTATGATCTGGGGGAGAGGGTTTAGTGTCAATGGGGTCGAGAACTTGCCCTTCTTCGGTTTCAATTCGCAAGTAACTGGCGGGGATGTCTCGTCGGCGGCGATTGCCATCTCGGAAGCGCCTGAGTCGCTTTTTTAGTTCATCATCTAGCCAGGTTGTCACGTTTTTTAGAGTGGGATCATAGTCTTCGGGATGTTGGCAACAATATTCCCACATTTGCTGGAGTGCATCTTTATAGTAAGGTTGATCCTGGCGATATCCTTTCCAAAGTTTTCCAGAATTCATCACGAGTTTATATACATTATTCATGGTTTGCCGACGTTGCCAACTTCCAGGGGGATCAGTGCAGGCGGTGGCGATAAGGTGGCGGAGTTGTTCATTGCGATCGTCCATGATTGGATCGGTTGAATGGGTGTGAGTTGCATGGGTTATGGTTGATGGGGGTTGTTCCTTGGGATGATTGCCAAGGTTTGGGGTTAAGTCATCGCGATGCATAGCCCTAGTTATTTTAGCGGGGATATATCCTTTTCTATTACGTTACACGGGTGATATTGAGGTTTTTCGCAGGGTTAACTAAATTTAAGCTCAAGCGTTAACCCGCCTTCGGTTAAAACCCAAGGAACCAAAAGCTCAAGACTACCAAAGAATTTTAGTCCACTTTAGTGGACTTGAGCTATTAGCCCGGAGTTTGAACTCCGGGCTCCGGGCGGTTTATCGGGCTGACTATTAAATTAAGAAGCAATTTGATAGATAGCAGGTCTATATTTTGGTGTGGGAATTGGCTTTCCTTCTGCTTTTGCCGTTTTTAGCCAAGCGGCTTTAGCTTGCAAAATTTCCTGGACGGCTTCCTCAATGGTTTCACCAAATGCTGAACAATATTTCAGATCGGGAATGTCTGCAATGTAGCCTTCGTCTTCTTCGCTATAGAAGATATTGATATGATAATCTTTCATAGATTGTCCTCGTCTAGATTACTTTCAAGTGTAAGGGCGTGTTCTTCAATCAAGAACCTCTATCTGTAGTGGCGTGACACAGCTAAAATTGTGGAAAAGATTTGACCGTTAAATTGGGCGCACGTCTGTGTGGGAAAAGGGCGCACGTCTGTGCGAGAAAAGGGCGCACGTCTGTGCGAGAAAAGGGCGCACGTCTGTGCGAGAAAAGGGCGCACGTCTGTGCGAGAAAAGGGCGCACGTCTGTGCGAGAAAAGGGCGCACGTCTGTGCGCCCCTACAATTCTAATCCACCAATTAAGGTGTGCCACGACAGTAGGCAGTAGGGTGCGTTAGCGTTCGCGCAGCGTTCCCGTTCGCGAAGCGTTCCCGAAGGGTAGGGTAGCGTAACGCACCATTAGAAGCGTAACTAGGCAAAAAAAACAGAAGAGTGAAAAATTCCATTAAATGCATCCTTTTCATTTGAAATACTCCTTAGCGCAAAGATTACCAAGGGCTACCAATTACAGTAAAAGCTGCCCAGTAAGCTGGATGGGATACGTTTTCATCACGTAACATAGCCAGTTGCGCCTGTCGCAATGCTTCAGCTTTTATAGATGATGCACTCAACTGCTGATAAAAATTGGTCATCAGCTTAAATGTTGCGCCATCATTGGCTCGCCAGAGACTAGCGACAGCAGATTTCACCCCAGCTTTTACCGCTAATCCAGCAAACCCCATCTCGGCATCTTTATCTCCCAATGCAGTTTGACAAGCACTTAAAACTAACAGATTTACCTTGGGTTGATCAGACCATTTAAAACGGGTTAACTCATCTAATTGTAGTTTTTCATCCCAAAGTTGAATATAAGAGTTGTGCGCTTTTCCCGGTTTGAATTTAGCATGGGTGGCTAGATGAATAATTTGAAACGGTTGCTGGCGTTGTGCCTTTAAATTTTTCATCGTTACATCTTGGTCAAAGAAGGTTCTCCCTGATGCCAAGGTTTGGGCAATGGTTGAGATTTCTTCCGGTACACTGGGTAAGGGTTTTTGTCCGGATGGAAATTGGGATATTCCCATCGCAACCAGTTGTTTATTGGTAATATCTTCATAGCGGACATCTGCAAGGGTAAAGGATGGGATTAGGCTAAACCGATACTTTTCTACTAAAAACTGTTGTCCATCATGCAAAGCTGCCAGTGGGATAGAACGCAAACCTGACTCTAATGAAAACAACAATGTGTCTATATTTTGAGATTTTAGGTCAGCTTCTAAGGGTCTAATCAGTAAATCATATAGTTTTTGAGCGTCAGCTTTATAGATTTTAGTCTGTGATTCTTGTACAGCATGGATAAAGTTGTTAACTAGATTGAGTAAAGCTTGATTACCAACTTCTATATTCCTTGTCTCAACAGGGTTATCATCAGGAGAAATCAGCATGAGTTCTAACTGATTATCTGATGTGGCAACATAGATAACAGCCGATCTTATCCCGGTTTGGCGTTCAACTTCACGCAGTATTTCTTGAATCTGTGCAGACGACATAAGTTGTTTGGGAAACTTTTCGCCAAAATAATCTTCAAAGTCTTTTAGTCTTGATTTCTCAATGTCCAGTATTTTGTCATTTTTATCCATGTCAATGATTGTTGTATCTAAATTTCCCTGATTTTCTAGCTCATCAGGTATCATCTGTCGGATTTGTTCCATGGAGTAAAACGGCAATAAGTCGGAAATTGTTTGAGTTAAGCTTCTGTTAAAATAAATATCATTGGTTGGTATACTATCATCTCCTGTAACTAAGTCTGGCTGAGGCGTTCTAGAGAGATTGGCGTGGGAATTTGAACGGGTAATAGAACTAGAATCAGACGAGGTAACTATTTGCATTGGTTTTTGACTATAAGAGTCAACAAAGGATTGAGTCGGTGAAATGATTGGTTCAGGTGCTACATTTCCAGTCGTAATAGCTTGAGCGGTTCCATTAGTTGCTGAATCACCAAAAGAAGAGGATCTCAAGGAATGCTCTTGGCCACTTGAACGGCTTATAAAACTAGACTCAGACGACGTAATTATTTTAATCCGGTCTTGACTGTAAGAGTCCGAAAAAGATTGAATCGGTGAAATGGTTTGTTCAGGTGCTACATTTCCAGTCGTGATAGCTTGAGCGGTTCCATTAGTTGCTGAATCACCAATAATAAAGGGGGTAGTACCATTGCCTCTATGCTGAATCCTGATTAAGCCGCTTCCAGTTTTTCCCGTGGTAGAGATGCTAGCGGTAACACCATTCTGATCGGTAAAAAAGCCAGACGACTGGAAGAAACTATCAGTTTGAATATCAATATTGCCGCCTGTATTGCTAACGCTTTGAGTATTAATTGAGTCAACTTGAATGTCACGCCCTGCAGCAAGAGTAATATTTCCCCCCTGACCATAACCAGCAGCTTCAGAATTAATTTCTCCTGTCGTAATACTTCCATCAGCTATCAGGGTGACATTACCTCCATTGAGTCCGAATAAAGAATTAGAAGGTCGCAATTTTAGACTTGATAATGGAATTCCATTTTCAGGTATTAATGTAATATCACCCCCGTCATTAATGACTTCGACGCTGCAAGATTCAATATTAATACAAGCTAGTGAAATAATCTCTATTTCTCTTAAATTTTTAAATATAATATCACCCCCGTCATTCAGGACTCGGATGCTACGAGTGTAAACATCAACGTCACGAAATTGAAACAAAGGAAGGTTTGTTTTTGTATCTGTATAGATGTTTCCAGCCGTAATATCACCTCGACCGCTTTTCAGACTTATATCTCCCCCATAGTTGTCGATATTTCCCAAGGTTAGACTGACTCCTGAAATTGTCAGAGAACGACCATTACTAATTATCGTGTCATCTGGATTCATATAAAAAGTTCCAGTTCCATTATTATCGGCATCGGCAGTAAATGTGATTGACCCAGTGTCGTCAGAAAAATAGAGCGGTGAGGTTAGAGGATTAATTGTAATATTATTTGTTGCCTCTAGAACAATAGTCTTATCGGCTGCTAACTGTGCCAATTCCGTTTTATCAATAACAAAAGGAGAACCCGGTTCAGCTTGAAATAAATCCGGTAACGTGTCATCATCTGTCGCCGTTCCTGAACTATCCATTTCACTATTGGTTGAATTAAATAACAACGTCCCCGAATCATCCCGAATTTCAATATTGGTTGAATCAAGTAATAACGTCCCCAAACCGCCATTCGCCGCAGTCAAATCCACCGTTCCCTGAACCATCAAATTCTGCTTTCCCGACACCTCAACCAACCCACCATTCCCCGACGCCATCCCGCCACGGGCGCTAATATTTCCCCAAAAACGAGTGGTATCATCCGCCCAAACAATTACCGTTCCCCCATCACCCGCATCCAGCGCATCCGCATTAATCTCGGCATCCTTCCCCACCACCGTTAACCCTGCATTCGGAACCGTACCCGCGCCCCGATAATCACCGCCAATCAGTACCGTACCGCCACCATTAGCGCCAGAAGCATTAATCTGGGCATTATCCACCACCCCAACCACATCCCCCAAAACCCTGACTATTCCCGCCTGACTGTCTGGCGTCGAAACATCCAGCATCCCAGAATTCACAGTGGTTCCTGACTCGGTGGGAATCAACGTACCCGTCGCCGTTTGCACCCGGTTATCCGGATTCACCGTTAACCCCACATCCACCCCACTCCCGGTGAGCAATTCTGGGAGCGATCGCGCCATAATGGTTAAGGGGTTTCCCTGATTATCTGTGGGCGCTTCTATCTCCAAACTCAGAAGTTGTCCCGCTTGACTCAGACGCACCCGACTGGTTCCCGGTACGGCGGTTAGGGTAATCGTTCCCCCTGGCGCTTGCACTGTCCCTGTATTAATAACCGTTGTGCCAATTAGAGAAAGAGTTTGTCCCGGTTGCAGCGCCAAATCCGCCCCATTAATAATCGCACCCGTAGCGCTATCAAATTGAAAGGCATTGGGTGTACCCACTAAACGGGTATAGTCATTCGTCCCAAAAGCATTAAACCATCCCCCATCCACACCAATACCCGTAGCCGTTGTTGCTGTAAACGCGGCGGGGAGGTTTAAACTCGCATCGGGACCAAAAATAATCCCGGCTGGATTCATTAAATATAAGTTGGAGTTACCGCCAATTACCTGGATTAACCCATTAATCAGCGAGGGATTCCCCCCACTTATCCGCCCTAAAATATTCTGAATCTGGGGAGTTGACCAGAAATTAGCCGTTTGACCGGAATTAAGTCCAAATTGTTCAAAATCGTGGAATAAATTACCCCCATCTTCAGAGAAACTTCCCCCCTGAATATCAAATTGATTCCCATTGGGTGTAACAATTGTATTTGTCCCATCTGCTGCGGGAACAATCGGTTGGGCTTGTACAGGGCTACTATTAATTAAGACACAGAGGCTGAGAATATAGCCACAGGCATTTAGGTAAGGTGAGACGACAGGGCTTCTGACGGAATCATCGGCGCGAATCTTTTGGTAAACACTAATCACCGATGACGCCACGGATGTGATGAGTTGGCGGTAAAACAGATTCCATCCCTGATTTGACATACTGTTCTCCTGTGGACATGGTTAAGCCGCTATTGGTTTTGATACTAAATCCGGGTTAGCTACCCCCCTCTCTAAAGTCCGCGAAGGCGGACTTTGTTTGTGTAGCCGCGATTTCAATCGCCATGGCAAAAGGGGTTCCTGTCATCGGATTTGGTATGATTCCAATTCCCCAGAGGAATGGCTTGGGGGTATGGATACTCCTATGGGGTTACACGGCTGAAACAGAAAGTTTTCGCAGATTTTGGGCAAAAAATTTTTTTTGGCGATTTCTGTGCGAAATTGGGCGCGATGGAGGTAGTAACGAATAGAGGGGATCAGGGAAAACGTAGTCAGGGCGGGTTTAGTTATAGCAGTCGCCAAGGCGATTAGGACACAGCAAAATGCTGAAACCTTGACCAGTCAATCTTTTCCCTTCTGCCTTCTGCCCTCTGCCCTCTGCCTTTTGCTATAAATCTGGGTCAACCCAAAACGTTAATGGTAAAACCCGCCCCTACAGAAACAAATCCCTTCCCGTTAGGTTGAACCGCAACTGGGTATCTGGAACCATCAAGGGTTTCCTCTATGTAGTGGCGTGGCACAGCTAAAATAGGGTTTTGTTTGTAGTAAACACGAAGAGTGCTATAACGCTTAGCTGGAGAGGGCTGAAGCCCTCACTACGAACCAATTCTAATCCACAATTTTAGCTGTGTCAGTCCAGTAGCTGCGGTTTCTAACCGACGGACGATCTGATCAAAAAAAGCTCTAACCCTAGCATACCACCTGAGTTAGAGCCACATACAAATCACCTCTAATTATCATGCACAATACCATCATTGCTCAAACCTCTCCCGGTTTGGCAAATCGCCAATCCCGGCTGATGCATCCAGATGAACCAATGTTAGACGCTTCCCAATTCCCAACTCTATCAGAATTCAACAGTCTCCTTCCAGGATTTAACCTATCGCTACAAACCCAAGAACCCTTAAGCCAAAGGGTTCACTCCTTAACGCCTTTACCCTTATCCTCCTCTCCATCCCCCTTACCCATTGAAGAACTCTTATCAGCGTTTTCGGCAGCAAGATGAATTAGAATGGGAGACCCGAAACCGTAGGGGCGCAAAGACTTGCGCCCGATTCAATGGTCAAATCTAATCCACCATTTTAGCTGTGCCACGCCAGTTTGTGTGGTTCCGCGATTTCAATCGCCATGGCAAAAGGAGATTCCTGTCATCGGATTTGGTATTAGTCAGGGGAGTACATCAAAGGGGCAATCGCCGCGCAGCCAGCAGGGTAATATCGTCAAATTGATCCGCTTCTCCGGTATGATGTATTACACTTGTGGTAATTTTATCCAGCAACGTTGTGGCAGAAGTCGCCGTTGTTTCCACCATCGACAGCAATCGTTCCATGGTGAAGAATTTGCCGTCGCTGGCGCGGGCTTCGGGAACGCCGTCTGTATACCCTAACAGTATCTCACCCGGTTGAATATACGTCTGAGCAATCTTGAATGTTAGGTCAGGTAACATCCCTACCGCCGGTCCAGTGGATTTAAGCTGTTCTCTCACCCCACCTTCTGGGTTGAGCATAAATAGCGGTTCATGTCCACCATTAATATAGGTGAGTAACCCCGTGTCTGGACACAACAACCCAAAAAAGACTGTGGCAAACATACCCATATCCCCGTGATATTCAGCGACGTAGTTATTCGTCAGGGAAATCGCTTGCAAAGCATTGAGGTGGGCTAAGTTGGTTACAGGTGACTCGCCAATCCAGCCCCCGGATATCGGTTGATGTTCGTCCAGAATCGCTGATGCAGAACCGTGCAGTTGGGTTTGAGCCGAGAAGATGCGGATTAAACTGCGAAAGAGTGCCATAAACAGGGCGGCGCCGACTCCCTTATCGCAAACATCGGCAATCACTAAGCCCACATACCCACCCGGAAGCTCAAATGTGTCATAGAAGTCCCCCGCCACTTGACGGGCGGGTTTGAAGAATGCGGCGATTTCCCAACCGCTACTTTGATACACTTGAGTCGGTAAAAAGTTTTTCTGAATCTCTCGACCTTTTTCTAATTCGTGGTCAAGGGCTTGGGAATAGGCTTCAACCTTGTTCAAACTCTCTTGCAATGCGGCTTCGGCTTGTTTACGGGCGTTCACGGCTTCAGAGATTTGGTCGAACATTTGCTCAAAAGCACCAATTACCTCTCCTAATTCATCGTCGCGATTCATGGATGCTGAGTAAAAGTCCGGTGGTTCTTTGTCTTGACTAATCGCTTCCCCCGCCCCAATTAAATCTCGTCGGAGTCGGAGAATGGGAGTGATGACCAGGGGTTCGAGGGCAATCCAAAGGGTGAGGGTGATGAAAACGGCGATGATGACGACTAAACCCGCAATCCGCAGAATGTAGGCATAGAGTTCACCTTTGATGGATGAGCTATCATGTCGCAGAATTAGGGTATAGTTGCCTACCTGATTTTCTAGCATCCAAGCAATAGAGAGGTCATCGACTCTCCAGGCGACATCATATCGGGAATCCTGTTTACGTTCTCGCTGGTTAGCATTAATCTTAGCCATGGGGAGATTGGGCGTTTCCCCAAATTCTCCCACCATTTTTCCCTCAGGATTGTAAATCGCGCCGCCTAAAATGTCTGGGTTAAGTTGCTGGAGTTCGGTGAATCTTGTTAGGAATGTTTCATCGGCAGCTTCGGCGGGTTGCTCTTGTTGGATCTCTCTAATCAGCCAAATTATTTTTCCTGATGATATGTCTTTGATTTGGGATAGCAATTCTCGTTCGCGTCTTTTAACGGAAGGAATGATAACAAGTCCTTCGATAATCAAAAAGCTGATGAATAGTAAAAATACGATTCGTCTAGATAACCGAGATTTCCAGCGCTCAGTGATAAAATTTAATACGTCTTTAGGGTGAGTAGACATAGGTTGATTGGTTCAATTAAATATATAAGGAGTAAGGACTGATAAATAATAGTAAAGCTAGGGGTATCGAACTTATGTTTTTTAACGCTCTAGGTAGCAGAGGTCTACGCAGAGGGACGCAGAGGGATGTAAATGATTTGGGGGAAAAGTTGATAGAATTGGGAAGTATAAGTAGGTGGACACAATTAAAGTTAACGGTTGAAAACAGGGAACAGGGAACAGGGAACGGGGAACAGTAAGGGTTTGAGGGCGATTTACAAAAATTCACACAGCACCGTTTTCTTTGTTTTCTTTTGTCCGACTACTTATCAGTTATCAGTGAACGGTTATCAGTTATAGCAGTTCGCTCTCGTGTAGTTATCACCTATTTAACAACTATGGGTTTGTCGATTCACGACAAAGATATTGCGATTGCGGTCTCTTAAGCGTTCATAGATAAATTTATCAACGCTCTGAATCGCTAAATAGACGCCGAGTCCACCAATTTGTCGTTGTTCTAAAGGCTTGTCTAAATCATCCGGACTGTCTTGCTGGCTGGGGTTATAGGGGACACCTGTATCCTCAATGGAGATGGTTAAAGTTTGCTCGTTGAGTTGAACTTGGCAAATTAATTCTCCCTCTAACCCGACTTCCTCATAGCCATGAATAATGATATTTGTGGCAATTTCGTCCACGGCTAATCGCAGGTTATAGGAGGCTTTTTTATCTAGATTGGCGGCTTGGGCGGCTTGGATCACATATTGAGCGATCGCGCCTAATGAATCTAGGGTTCCTGATACGGTTAAAGATTCCATGGTTAGTCATTTGTCATTGGTCAAAACACTGATTTCACGGATTTATTGGGAAGATAGGGGTAGGAAGGTGAGAGCTTATTGACACTGATGACACAGAGAATTTAGTTCTCTCATCAAGATAGGATGATTGGGAGTTTAAGCGTCATTTGTCATTTGTCATTAGACGAAAAAGCTGACACCATAAACCTTACAGCTTTCTGCCCTGGAGCCTTTTTGTACTAGACTGTTTCTATCTGGGCGGCGTCATATTCATTGAGGATAATTACACTATGGTGAAAGCCTGTTTTTTCAATCGTGTCCATTACCATTTCCTGAGCACCGATGACGTAAATATCCACCTGATTTCCCATCTTTTGCTTGGCGAATATGAGAACTCTTAATCCCGCACTTGCCATATACTCCAAGTCTTGCATAAGCAACACGAGACGTTTGGCATTTTGGCTGGCGGCTTCCTCTATTTTTTCTTTGAATACAGGTGCTGTCTTAGCATCGAGTTCTCCAGATAGGGTGATTTTGGCGATATTGTTGGTTGTTTCTAGGGTGACGTTGAAAGCCATAGTTTTTGTTGATTGTTGATTGTTGATTGTTTACTTACCGACTAAAATGACAACAGAGCGATCGCTGAGTAGCAATCCCGACTGATTGTCTAGCAGGGGTTCGGTTCCGGGTTCCCAGCTATCTTCGGGGGGAGTACAGCCGGTGTTGGCAAAGACGTGCCACTGCATCCCTGGGTGCAAGCCGGGAAGTTCAAACCAATGTGCCTCCCAGTGCATATTCATTGCCACATAGATATAGTTGTCCTCAACCGTTCCCTCCTTCGCGTGTTTGCCACAAAGCATAAAGGCGAGGGTTTGGCTGTAGGGAGACCAATCGGCATTCCAGGCTTGGGTACCATGCCAAGTAATATCGGCATAACCGCTACCTACATAGTCTCGATTCCAGAAATGCCTGCGGTTTCTCAGTACAGGGTGACCTTTGCGGAAGGCGATGCAGTGCTTGACAAATCGGAACAAATCTGTATTCCTGGCTAAGAGTTCCCAGTTCAGCCAGGTTAACGCTGAGTCATGGCAATAGGTATTGTTATTACCATTTTGAGAACGTCCCACCTCATCTCCCATCAGCAACATTGGGACTCCCTGACTCACCATCAGCATCGCGATCGCGTTTCGCATTTGCCGCCGCCGCAAAGCGTTGATGCCGGGGTCTTCTGTCCAACCTTCGGCACCACAGTTCCAACTTTCGTTATCGTTGGCACCATCATTATTGTTTTCACCGTTTGCCTGGTTGTGCTTCTGGTTATAAGACACTAAATCGGCTAGGGTGAAACCATCGTGGGCGGTGATAAAATTAATCGAGGTGGCGGGGGCGCGACCTGCCCAGGCGTAGAGATCGGGGGAACCTTGTAGCCGCTGCGCCATGTCCCCAACTGTGCCATCGCCTTTGAGGAATTTGCGGATACTGTCGCGATACTTACCATTCCACTCCGCCCATCTGCCATAGGCGGGGAAGGAACCCACCTGATACAACCCCCCCGCATCCCAGGCTTCGGCAATCAGTTTGCATCGGGCTAAGATGGGGTCAAATGCCAGAGTTTCCAGCAAGGGCGGATTCGGTAGCGGCGCACCCCAGGGGTCACGTCCCAGAATGGACGCCAAATCAAAGCGGAAGCCGTCAATATGGTATTCTGCTGCCCAGTAGCGCAGACAATCCAGTACCATCCCCCGAACAATGGGATTGTTGCAATTTAGGGTATTGCCGCAGCCACTAAAGTTGTAGTAATACCCCTCTGGGGTCAGCATATAGTAGGTTTTATTGTCAAGTCCCCGGAACGAAATATAGGGACCATTTTCATTCCCTTCGGCGGTATGGTTGAAGACTACATCTAGAATCACTTCAATGCCATTTTTATGCAGGTCTTTAACCAAGGCTTTAAACTCATCCACCTGCATACCTAATTTCCCAGTAGCAGCGTAACCCGCTTTCGGGGCAAAAAATCCGACGGTACTATACCCCCAGTAATTTAATAGCATTTCCCCGGTTTGGGGACTGATACGGGAATTTTCAAATTCATCAAATTCAAAAACAGGCATTAATTCAATTGCATTAACCCCCAATTCTTTGAGATAGGGAATTTTTTCCCGAATTCCGGCAAAGGTTCCCGGATGTTTCACCCCCGAAGACGGATGGCGGGTAAAGCTGCGAACATGCATCTCATAAATCACCTGATCCTCCGGCGAAATTTCCAGAGGACGGTCATCTTCCCAGTCAAAATCATCAAACGCCAGCCGCGCCCGATGGTGATAACAATCATTCCAATCTGGCGTCACACCCCAGATATCACGCCCACCAATAATTTTGGCATAAGGGTCCATAAGGATTTTATTTTTATCAAACCAGTGACCCTCCTGGAAATTATTAGCACCATCCATACGATAGCCGTATTCCAGGGTTTCGTAATCCAGGTTAAAGACGACCATACAATAGACATTGCCAATCCGGAATTCATCGGGAAAGGGAATCTCCGCCATGGGTTCTGGGGTGTGCTTTTTAAACAGGACTAATGTACAGGATGTGGCGTGACTGGAAAAGATAGAAAAGTTAACGCCTCCAGGGACTAACGTGGCACCAAAGGGAAAGGGTTTGCCCCGGCGGAGTTTGAAGTCGCCATAGGTATGAGTGGGATGGATATCAATGCGTTCAATTAACATAATTATTCGTTAGTGATGAGGGAATAGGGAATATCCAATCAGTTGGCAGCGGAATTATTTTTTCAACGCAGAGGGGCGGCGAGGGTTTCGGTTAAGTTTGTTGGTTGGGTTAAGGGACGTGAACAAAGCCTTATCAAAAAGTAACACAACGCATTTTTTTCTAGTGTTATACTCTTTTACTCTTGGAGTATCTTTAGTCCTGATTCCACGGTTTCACTCGTCTTAAAAAAGTCCAGGAATCCTGTCACCGACATGGTATCCTCAATTTCTTCTGAAAGTCCCACCAACACCAGCTTCCCATCTTTTGCCGTTGCTTGTCGGTATAACGTAAGTAGCATCCGTAAGCCAGCACTGGACATATAGGGAACATTACTGATATCCATAATAATCTTACTTCCTGGTTCAGCCAAAGGCAAAACCTTCTCAGTCACAATTGGCGCAGTTTTAGCATCAATGTCACCCGCCAGTTCCACCACAGTTATTTCTTCAATTGTTTTAGTCTTAATATCCATTTCCAATCAGGTTCTACCTAACACCTTCAATAACAAACGAACCACCCCCATCCTTCCCTTAATTCCTCCAACTCATAAAACCCTTGCCACAAAATCACAAATCCCCTCTCTTGACCTCTGCGCTTTCCCTCTGCGTGCCTCTGCGTTGAAAAAACATAAACAACAACCTAAACAGGAACAATCTGCACTTTCACCTTCACCTGTTCCTTCGTATCCGGTAACGTCACCGTCAATTTCTCCGCATCAAAATGGGTATAAAGTTCCCCATTAACTTCACAGTGACCAATCTTGATCCTCCCCGGCGGTAAAATATCCGGCGACACCCGCAAAATCCGATCCGGGAACCCTCCAGGTAACGGTTTAAAATAAAACTCCATCGGCTGCTTCGTAATCAACAAATTCGTATAAACTGCCGATAAATAACACAACTCCGTCGAATGATAACCACTCATAGAATGGGACCCTTTCCCCCGTTCATTACCACTAGCAAGATAGGGTAATCCATTCGCTAAAACATTGAAATAAACGCCACCATCTTCAGTATCCAAGAACCAAGCATTATAAAACGCCGCCGCTTCTCGTGCCAAACGATGATACTCCCGATTGTCAAGAACCCCAGCCAGGATAAAATACGCCAAAATAGACTGTTCTTGTTGCCACCAAGCTTTGCGATCGTGCCAAACGTAGCGATGGACGGTTTCGCCTTCACCTAAGAGACGCTCAACTACATCATACCAGCCTCCCCGTTGCTGGTCACTACCAACGGCTGGCATAATGTCAGCAATTTTAGTCGCAAGTTCCCGATATTCATCTTTCGGTTTCAGGGAATACATCCGCATTAGATTCCAGGCAATTTTCAGATTATGACCCACAACCGCGCGATTTTGCTGCCATCCCCAAGTGGTATCATGAGACCAATCTTCGTAGAACCGTTCCTGAACAAAAGGACTATGTTCGTAATCAGGAAAACGTTTGGCGATCGCGTCAAAGGTATACTCCAACATATCGGCATACTCTGGCTTTCCCGTTGCTAACCAGAGATTAATCAGATAAGCTGGGGCATGATCCCCCACAGAGTTCCAATTCTTTCTGCCTTGATTAGCGCCTAAAGACTCACTGCGGGGGTCTAACATTACGGGGTCAAGGTGGGAAAAATAGCCGCCATACTCACTTTTATCCAGGAAAAAGTCATTAAACAACTTAATCGTAAGTTCCGTGTCACTCATAATCCGGGGATCACCCGTAACCCGATAGGTTTGAATTGGTCCGGCTAAGGCATAAATCTGTTCATAAGCGGGAATCGCATCATAATCATCCCCAAATTCTGAAGCAAAGATTTTATGTTCCCGTTCTCCCTGCACATCAATCCCGTGATACCAATAAATAATCCCTTCATCTAAATCCACAAACCGCATGTGTTCGCGCAGGTATTCTGTGCCTTTTTCCGCCGCCTCTAAAAACTTATCGTCACCCGTCATCATAAAAGCCGTAGCAAAGCCATAGACTAAACGGGAAATCGTATCCGTTTCTTGGCGAAAATTCACCGTTGACCGCGCCCCGGATAAACTTAGTGTGGTGCGATAATTGCGGTAATTAATTTCCCCATCACCAAACTGGGCTTTTAGATAAAAATTTGCCAGGGAACGCACTTGATCAATCCACCAATTGGGTTTCTCGAAAATATAATCATTTTCATGACGACCGACAAACACAATTTGTTTGGCATCAAACTTAGGGCTATCGGGATAGAAAATTCCATAGGTAAACAGAAACCGACCCGGAACCAACATTGACCGGATTAGACCCGTAGCATCAGGATATCCTTCATCCAGATTTTGCACCAGTTTGGCATAACTCATCGGACTGAGAGTACAATGGAACTCTCGACCATCTGATGTTTTCAGTCCGAAACTATCATTATCTGCGTCGTAGTGGGTGACGTACCCAGCAATGAGATCGGAAAAGGCAAAATCTCTGGTGTTACCCATTATTGAATTCCCTTTAAGATTGTGTTTAAAACGGTGAAACGGCGCATTCTGTCGGGGCGGTTTGAGGAGAAAACGTTACGAACCCAACCGATAACCTTAGTTCAAAACCCGCCCTCACCCCATTTAGGGGAAGGTTTAGGCGTTGACCTTCTGTTTTTTTTCAATCTCCTCTAAAAAGACCTGCATAAATTCTTCAACCACACCAGGATGTCGCCCTGATATTAAATTGCCATCGATATAGGTAGCGGCGGTTTCCCCACCTTCGTAAACAATGGTTCCTCCAGCATTTTCCACATCACAAATAATGTTGTGAGCGCAGGTAACTTTACGCCCTTTTAGCAGGTTGGGATCAGCACAAAATAGCCACATACTATGGCAAATCGTGCCAATTCTTAAGTCCCCAGCATCCATCGCCTTAACCGCTTCACGCAGAAACGCTACGGCTGGCGCATTATTAGATTGTCCAGATTGAACATTAACTTGATAGCGGAGGCGATCCATGGCATAGCCACCGATGAGAATAATACCTGTGTAATCGGTTGGTTTTCTATCCTGAAAATCGACGCTCACGGTAACGTCGGCTTCATGATCGTTTCCCTTAAACGTGAGTTGTTCTTGACCCCAAAGATTAGAAATATATTCGATTTCGTAGCCATGTTCAGGGAAAAATTCACCAAAGCGTCGATATTCAGTTTCATCAAAATGTTCTTCAACCAGGACGCCGATTTTTCCTTTTGTGTCAGTGGTCATCATTTCCTCCCTTTTTTCACTATGCCGACTGTAAACCTTCTATCTAATCAGCCATTTACATCAAGAACTTCATTCAACATCCCGAAGCAACCCGCCGCCTTATTGAAACCCGCATAGACGCATAAAAACAGAAGCAGTTCCTCAATTTCCTCACGGGTAGCGCCTTGCTTCATCGCCATATTTACATGCGCCCCAAAGGGATTCCCTGGTCCAGTCTGATCCTGATTAATCACATCAATGGCAATCGTAATCAGGGCTTTCGTTTTTTGATCAATCAGGGGTAAACCCCAAGCTTCACCCGCTACACGGGTACAAAAATCACCAAACTTCGGATTGATACTATTTAACCCAGCTTGCAGTTCTTTGTCATCTAGAACGGCATTTTTATAGGCGTTATTCTCTGTCATCTTAGGCAGTTTTAATCAACGTTAGCAGTTCATTTGGGGCAAAAACATCACGATAGAACGTTAGTTGCTCAGTTTTGAGATAGCAACCGCCTCGATGTCCCCGCCGCACCCAAGTCACATTTCCCTTGGCAATCGTTTCGTTGGTTTCGTTGTCTTCACACTTCCATTCAAAGAACGTATGTTCGCCATAAAACATAACGATGGGCCAACACATGGTCACTCCGGGTTGAGCAATTAACGCCCACCAATGTTGTTCCCGTTCTTTCTGTTGCTCTAATCCTTGATAGGGACCATCTTGACAGAAATAAACCAGGTCATCGCGATATTCTCCGGTTAAAATATCGCCGCGTCCCTGTCTCAGGGCTTCACAATGGGTGGGCCACCATTCTTTATTTTCTTGTTCAATTTGTTCTAGGGTATAATCCGCGCCAATCTGTGGCAGTGTTGCTTCTTTCATTGCCACAATGTCTTCACCCTTCTGGATGAGTTTTTTCTGGAGATTATCGGCAACTAATCCAGGTCGGGAATAGTCAGCCGCCAAGTCTTTATAGTAGTTAATTCGCTTGTTCATAAGCAATCTGATTCCTTTCATTCCTGACCAGCAGGTTGGCGTAAAATTTCCTAGGGCAGCTTAAGACGCTTAAAGCAATACCTTTAGGTATCTTTGTAGAAGGATACTCATTGAACTGAACCCGTTACAATGGAAAAAATCAAGGTAGCGTTGGAAATTTTCGCGATCGCCTGTGGCGCTGACCTTTAGTGCAGTGTAGCTGCACAAGTTCAGGACAAATCAATCACATTATTTGTCCCGTGTTTGCCGTGTTCATTCGATTACAGAAAAGGGCGATCGCACTCCTGATCCCAAGTTGTACTCAAAGATAGCAGATCGAGTAGATGGGGTGATGGGGGAAACAGAAAGTTCTAGATTAGACTGCAACTTGGTATGAGATAACGACGATTCATGTTAAACTTACGATAAAAATCATTACAAGGTATTGACAAAAACACAGGGTACACAAACTGGAATTTAGACGACGATAGTAGTAGAGAGGTCAAAAAAGGTAAAGCCAGACCCAAAAAACGGTTAAAAAAGACCTCTTAATCTCTAGTTTTTCAGTGATTTCCGTTCCAGATAATCCGTAAGGTTAACATGCCCCGTCATTGGTGTCAATTTAAACTGGATTGGTTACTTTGCACCCCAGATGCATGAAGCGAAGACTTGACCCGAATTTGTCGTTTCTTTGTGTATGCTGTAAAACTTTATGTATCACAATCGAAAGAATTTACAATGGAAAAAATCAAGATAGCATTGGAAATTTTTGCGTTCCTAGACAATTTTTATAACCTGAAATATTTTTAAACTATTTTTAACTATTTACTCAGCAAAAACTCATAGTTTTGAATTTTAATAAAACTTGGAATCCACACTTAATCGGGAGACAAGGCATGAAAAACTGGGACACGACTGTACTGAAAAACCGAGGACTCTTTGTAACCGCCATTGCCGTTGGTTCAACCCTGACCATGGCTTCAACGGCAACAGCCGCTACAATGGTTAAGGTGACCGTTGAAAATCTCGCCCCGGAATCCGGTCTAGTTGTCACACCCTTATGGGTTGGCTTTCATGATGGCAGCTTTGACAGTTTTAACTTAGGTGAGCCAGCCTCTAATCGGATTGAACGTCTGGCTGAGGACGGTAATACAGCACCGATTGCCCAGGCTTTTTTGAATAGTGGTGCTGGTTCGGTTGAGGGGACGCTTTTAGGTCCTGGCTTGAGTCCCGATTCACCCCCCGTTATTCCGGCAAATGCCACCGCATCACAGACATTCACCCTAGATGGTAACTTAGCTAGCAGTCAGTACTTCAGTTATGGGGCGATGATTGTCCCCAGCAATGATGCCTTTATTGGCAATGATAATCCCTTGGCATTTCAGATTTTCGATGATGCTGGGAACTTTTTGGGGGCTGACTTCATGATTACCGGAAATCAGGTATGGGATGCTGGTACAGAAGTCAATGATGAAATTCCCGAAAACACCGCGCTTCTGGGTCAAATGATGCCCAACACGGGTGAGGATGAAAATGGGGTAGTTACCCAGCATCCAGGTTTTATCCCTGGCGGCAATATCTTAACTGCATTTCCCAATGCTGATTTTACCACGCCAACCTCTCCCAGTTATCAGGTCGCTCGCATCCGGGTTGAGCAAGTACAAGTACCAGAACCGGCTACAGCGGCGGGATTATTTGCCCTAGGTGGATTCTTCATACTCAAGCGTCGTCTGCGTCGGAATACTGATACTAACTCGAATCAGTAAGCTGTTCGTCATTTAACGTCAGATGAGGCGTCAGAAACTCAACCTTCTACAAGGTTGAGTCAGCCCAGTTTTTTCCGGAGTGGCAAGGTGAACTCCCGCCGCTTAGTGACCATGAGAAACAGTGTTTAGACCGGAGTCGAGCGGATTTTTTGTCCCTTGCCAAGTATCCATTGAATGAAGAGATTGTTAAACTATCGATTTTAGCGCCTGGTTTTGCGGATTTTGAAACAACTCAAGGATGTTGTGCAGCAGAGTTGAGTTAAAAACTAAACTGTGTCCGTATATTTCCCACATAAATAGTCGGATTGTCGCTGAAGTTATTGGGGTTGGCAATTAGGTAAAACGCGGGAACCAACGCCAGATTATTCGTCAGGGGATAGTAGTAGGTGGCTTCAAATTCATACTGCACTCCTCCATCACCACCACCAGAAACTAGGAAATTACTACCATCGAGAACCGAAAAGGGGATCTGATAGGATAGGGTGGCTAATGCTCCTTCTCGACCTAAGTCAGGAAACGCCACACCCAACTGTAGCGCTTGCACATTCACCTCCCCATCCGATAACCCTGGCGTCCTCGGATTCAGATTGGTACTGCCATAACTATAGCGTCCAAAGATGCCAAACCCAGGAGAAATCAGCCAGTCGAAGTTAAAATTGAAGGTATCAGCCGTAGCGCTTTTGAGTTCGCCACCAAAACCATCATCAGCAAAGCCATAAATTGGTTCCCCCTGCGCTCCCCCTTTGAACAGTCCGAAACCCCCTTCCCGACGGGAACGGTTATAGAGAAACCGCAGGTTAAGTTGGTCTGTTGGGGAAACGGTTAATTCTGTGGTAAAGGTATTAATTCCACCAAATAACCCTTTGTCTGGATCAGAAGCCGAACCGAAGGGAGGCTGGGGTAAAAATTCCGTGTTCTCTGCCAAATAGCTTACCCGGAGATTGAGTTGTTCGCTGATATCCCAAATCGCAACAGCACCGACGCCGCGATCCAGGGTATTGAGTAATGTACTGCCAATGGAGTTGAAACTACTTGTACCTGTCAAAAAGAACGTGAAACGGTTGAGATCAAAGTGGCGATACCAGTTCACTTGAGGACCAACAACCAACTGGAGGCGATCGCGAAGTGGAAACGAATAGAATAACTCACGAATGACTAGATCATTAGCATTAACGGCAGGTTGTTGGTCAGTGAAGGGAACCCCAAAGGTATTAAATAGACCCGCAGAAACAAATTCGTTGGCTGGAGAGTTGCCATTCCCAGCAACAAGTTGTAGAGTGAGATTGTCTTTGCCGCTAAAAGAGGTATTGAGGTTGAGGAAAACCAAGTAGCTTAAGGTAATTTCTGGATCATTGGTTATCTGTCGGACTACTGGGTCATTGTTTTCATCTCGTCCTGTCGCGAAAGCACTCAATCCTTCTGCTTGAATATCACCATTGGCAAAGGCGCCGGTGAGGTTAGAAAAGACATTGCCGGTTAGTTTGGTGGTGGTGGAGAATTGATTGTCTGCTAAAACTGCAACCGAACGATCTAAAGAATCGACTCGTTCGTTCAGGGTGGCTAGTTCTGCCTCAAATTCAGTAACTAATCGTTGCAACCCTGCTAAATCATCAGGGTTGACACCATCCTCTGTACTCGTGATAATTTGATGCTCAATCTGTTGCAAACAGGCGTTTAAACCCGCCGCAAATTCAAACCGGGTGAGGGCTACATTACCGCGATAGGTATCATCAGGATATCCAGCGATACAATCATAGCGTTGAATCAGCGATCGCAGCGCCTCGTAAGCCCAGTCTGTTGGTTGCACATCCCGTAACTCTGAGACGTTGGTGATTTGAGCCATTGGATGCTGGCGTTCCTCCCCCATTGTACTGTCGGGATGCACAGACTCTATAACTAAGTTGTGGCTCATCGTCGCATCTGAAGCAGAAAAGTCTTCCCCATCTCCCCCATCTCCCTCATCTCCCCCATCTCCCCTGAAGGAAGCGTCTTCTATCAAGATGGTACTAGAAGACTCAGTTTCCTCGGCAACCGTTGCGGTAGAAGTCCCCATGAAAAGTACTATACCAAACATTATTAGGCTAGTCAGTCGATTCATTGTCCATTATTTTGTATGAGATTATCTTGACAATTCCTCCTAACCCGACAATTGGCTTATTGAAAATGGTGCAAGATGTGAGTATTACTCAACATCCAGCCCATAGGTGACATTTTCAATATCGTAAACTCTGATATTAGCTTCACCATCGAGCATTTCGGGGAATTTTTCTAATAGCTGTTCGGTATAAGGTTTCTTCAGATGGATAGCTAGGGCTTCCCGACTTTCCCATTCCTCAAAGTAGATAAAGGAATTGGGGACAGTTGATTCCTCGTAGAAGCTATAACTAATATTGCCTTCCTCTGTTGTTCGGGTTGGTTCTAGAGTCGCTGTGGCTAACTCTAAAAATTGTTCCCGTTTATCGGGTTTAATTTTAAATCGTGCTGCCAAAACTACCGGGACATCAACCTGATCTTCTTGTTGTGCTAACTCCTGGATCTGATTACTGGAAACGTCCTGAGTTTCTTGTCGCGAAACTGGGGTTGTACACCCAGCACTAAAAACGGCAACAGAAAGTAGAACTGAGAAGACTCCTTGGCGTAGCAATGGTGTAGCCAAAAAGAAAGATGATAGCAACCGGAGACTAGGAAACGGTGGCTTCCTCATGAAAATTGATGATGCAAAATTAAGGTCATTCTAAGTTACTCAACTTAAGCGAGTAAAGCAATGGAAAAATTATCGATAAAATTGGTAATTTTATGGATTTAAAGCCAGGTATACTAGATACATGATAGTATCCCTCCCTGTCAACTTAAAGTGAAAAGCTTTCCGTGTAAGACTTTGAATTTCGTCGTAGAAACTTTCAACCCCCCTTAATTCTCCCTGATTAAGGGGGGGAACTTCAAGCCGTTCGAGTGCCTTGTTCCCTCCCCTTTGCAAGGGGAGGGTTAGGGAGGGGTTAGATCAAGGTATCGCTTTCTTTTTGAGCTTAAGTTGACATTAATAGATAGTATAGTTCCCCTAGGAATGGTGATTTAGATGCTAATTTGCTTAAGTCTTGCAACTCACATCCTCCCGTCGCTGTTCCTCTTTCCAGGTTTTGGGCGGTGAGGCGTGAAGTTTACGAAAATGCTTGACAAAATGACCTGTATCTAAATATCCCACAGCTTCAGCAATCTGATACACAGATAAGTCAGTGGATAAGAGTAAGTAACGCGCCTGAAACATCCGACGTTGGACAATCCACTGATACAAGGTTTGTCCAGTCAGACGACGCACTAAACTGGTGAGATAGGAGGGAGAATAATCAAAGGCTTGAGCGACTTCGTTGAGGCTAATCGAGTGGTGATAATTGTCTTCGACAAAAGCAAAAATTTCCCGCAACTGGGGATGTTCGGGGAATTGGAATCGCCAATATGTCGGCTCTACCGCTGTCTTTTCCCAAGTTACGGATGGCGCGGTTCCTGTCAACTCTCTTTGCGTGTCCAAGGCTTCCAATTCGTCAATGCGATCGCGCATCGTTTGCATCCTCTGACGCAAGACAGCTAATTCATCAATCAGTTGTGCTTTCGTCTTCACTTCATCCTTCATGCTGGATTCTCTTTAAACGTTTTGACTCAACGCTAGGTTTAAGGATTCTAGATCGCTTGTGTAGGGGCAGGTTTAGGGATTAATAGTGATTGTTTTCCCTAACTTTTGTGCCAAACCCACCCTCACTTTGAGTGGCTTTCCCTCTCCCCCAATCCCCAATCACCCTGATTGACTCCAGTTTTCATTGTCGGTAAGGTTTTGACCAGCAAAGATCAATGTTTTAAGCAATTTTTTTAAGGAGTTTGGCAAGTGAAAGGCTTGATCGCGCTAATCAAGGGACGTTTAGCCGTTGAGGACTGGGAAACCTATGTTGCTTAACTTGCTTAAATTGAGAAAAATGATAAAGGACATCCTTAGCCAACATCTGGGTGACAGCAAAGCGTGAATGTCAACAAGTCAAGACGCAAACGTGGTGTTATCCTCACGACACCAGGAGTGAGGAAACTGCAAGCCGCCAAACAAGCGTGGGAAAGTCAGCAAAATGATGGGAAACGATACACCTTAG
Organism: Coleofasciculus sp. C1-SOL-03; assembly: GCF_040220555.1. Classification (NCBI taxonomy): domain Bacteria; kingdom Bacillati; phylum Cyanobacteriota; class Cyanophyceae; order Coleofasciculales; family Coleofasciculaceae; genus Coleofasciculus; species Coleofasciculus sp. C1-SOL-03. The sequence continues at coordinate 13,737 of NZ_JAVJUO010000219.1, read as the reverse complement.
AAGACCTTAGCGATCGCACGGGTTTAGCCACGGGGACGATTACCAAGGTGTTGAACCGGGAGGGAGTAGTTGATAAGCGTACCCTGCGGATTTTTTTTCGCGCCTTTGACCTAGAACTCGATCCCAGTGACTATACTCAGCCTGACCAGAATCGTCAGCCATCCAGACGCCAGGAAGACCACCCAAATCAAACCGATTGGGGAGACGCGATTGATGTCTCTGTATTCTATGGTCGTTCCCAGGAACTCGACCAACTGCAAACCTGGATTGGGGATCATCGTTGTCGCCTGGTGGCTGTGTTGGGGATGGGAGGGATTGGTAAAACCGCCCTCTCGATTAAGCTGGCTGAACAGATTCAGAACCAGTTTGAGTTTGTCATCTGGCGATCGCTGGGGAATGCGCCCCCCCTGTCCGAGATGTTAGCGGAACTGATCCCGTTTTTGTCCCATCATCAAGAAACCCCAGCCGCCTCACCCGACAATCTGGGTAAAAGCATCTCGCGACTGATGCATTATTTACGCACCCACCGCTGTTTACTGATTTTGGATAATCTAGAAACCATTTTGCGCGATGGTGCGATCGCGGGACAGTATCACCCAGGTTACGAAGGTTACGGTGAACTGTTTCACCGTATTGGCGCCACTCGTCACAAGAGTTGTCTACTCCTCACGTCTCGGGAAAAACCCCAAGAAATTGCCTGTCTTGAAGGTGAAGCCTTACCCGTGCGGTCTCTGCAACTCCGGGGGTTGCAGGTGTTAGCTGGACAAGAAATCCTCAAAGCGAAAGGACTAACTAATCAAGCGACTCAATGGCAACAATTGATTGAAAATTATCAAGGTAATCCCCTCGCCTTAAAAATTGTTGCCACTTCTATTCAAGATTTATTTGCCGGAAATATTCAGACATTCTTGCAACAGAAAACCACGGTTTTTAATGGGATTCGCCGTTTATTAAACCAACAATTTGAACGACTGACTGACTCAGAACAACAGGTCATGTATTGGTTCGCGATTAATCGCGAACCCGTGGACATTGCCACCCTGCATCAGGATATTGTTCCCGCCATCCGGTGTTCCCACCTCCTAGATATCTTAGAGTCATTATCGTGGCGGTCATTAATTGAAAAAAAATCGACGTTCTTTACACTTCAACCCGTGGTCATGGAGTATGTCACCGAGGGACTGATTGAACAAATTGTCCAAGAAATTACCAGTCAATCCCTTCATCTATTCCGCCGTAACTCCCTAATCAAAGCCCAAGTCAAAGACCACATCCGAGAGACTCAAATTCGCCTGATTTTACACCCTGTCTTGGCACAACTCAAAAGCGTTTTGGGTTCTAACCAAACGATTGAAACTCAACTGAAGGATATTCTCTGCCAACAGCGACAGCAATTGCCCAAACGACCGGGTTATGTGGGCGGAAATGTGCTGAATTTACTCGGTCATCTACCCGCCAATTTAAAGGGATATGACTTTTCCCATTTAACCGTTTGGCAAGCCTATCTTCAAGGCGTCGATTTGCATCAGGTTAACTTTGCCTATGCCGATATAGCCAAATCCGTCTTTACCAAAACCTTTAGTAGTATTGTCTCAGTTGCCTTTAGTCCCGATGGAAAATGCTTGGCAACAGGGGATACCAATGGTGAGATTCGCTTGTGGCAAGTCCAAGAGATGGGACTCTGCTGTGATATAGTGCCACTTTATACGTTTAAAGAACACAACGCTTGGGTATTCTCTGTCGCCTTTAGTCCAGATGGTAGTCTCTTAGCTAGTGGTTCTGGAGACAAAACTGTAAAGCTCTGGGATCTTAACAGAGGTTTATGTTATCACACCTGCGTGGGTCATACCAATTGGGTAAGGTCTGTCGCCTTCAGTCCTGATGGTGAGATCGTCGCCAGTGGGTCTAAAGATCACACCGTTAGACTTTGGCATAGTTATACCGGTAATCTACTCAAAACCTTAGTCGGTCATACCAGTTCGGTGAGTTCGGTGAGTTGGAATCCAAATCACAAAGGACAAATCCTCGCCACTGGTTCTGAAGACCAAACAATTAAGCTGTGGAATGTCGTAACGGGTAAGGAACTGAAAACGCTTCCAGGTCATCAAAATTGGATTTGGTCAATTGCTTTTAGTCCCGATGGGAAAACCTTGGCGAGTGGGAGTGTTGATCGAACGATTAAACTGTGGGATATTCACACAGGAACCTGTCGTGACACCCTGGTTGGTCATACTGATGGTATTTGGTCAGTTGCCTTTAGTCCCGATGGCGACAAACTTGCCAGTAGTAGCGAAGACCGAACGGTGAAGCTTTGGCATATCCCTAGCCTAAGCTGCTGCTCTACCTTCACCGGATATGATAATGGCGTTCGTGCCATTACCTTTAGTCCCAATGGGCGTCTCCTGGTTACCGGAAGTGCTGACCAACAGTTACGCCTGTGGGATGTCACCACCGGGGACTGTCGCCAAACCTTGCAAGGATATACCGATCAGATTTACTCGGTTGCAGTGAGTCCCGATGGCAAGACTATCGCCAGTGGCGGCGTTTCCCCTTTGGTGCGGTTGTGGGATAGGACGACTGGGGACTGTCGCCAACTGTTGGCGGGACACCAGGGTTGGATTTGGTCTGTTGCCTATAGTTTGCAGGGGAATGCTTTGGTTAGTGGTGGGTTTGACCAACAAGTTAGACTCTGGAATATGGAAACAGGACAATGTTGTCACACTTTTAAGGGACATCAGGGTTGGATTTGGACTGTTGCCATGAGTGCCGATGGTAGTCAGTTAGCCAGTGGTAGCATTGACCAAACGGTGAGGCTGTGGGATGCTGTTTCTGGTCAATGTCTCCATGTCTGGCGCGGACATCAGAGTGGGATTTGGTCAGTGGCGTTCAGTCCGGATGGTGAACGTTTGGCGAGTGGTAGTCTTGACGCCACGGTGAGGTTATGGAATCCGCGCACCGGAGACTGTTGCCAAATCCTACAGGGACACAGAGGTTGGACTTGGAGTGTGGCATTTAGTCCAGATGGCAAGATGGTGGCGAGTGGGAGTGCGGATCAAACGGTAAGAGTATGGGATGTGAAAACGGGCAAATGTCGCCAAATTTGGAAAGGTCACACAGACTTAGTGTATGCTGTTGCTTTTAGTCCCGATGGGGATACTTTGGCGAGTGCGAGTGCTGACCAAACGATAAGAGTATGGGATGTGAAAACGGGCAAATGTCGCCAAATTTGCACGGGACATACCAAGCCAATTCGGGCGATCGCGTTTGGATTTAACGGTGAATGGCTGGTGAGTGGTAGTGAAGATCAGACAATAAAAATTTGGCACACCCAAACCGGTCAGTGTCTGCAAACCCTCAGCACAACGCGACCTTATGAGGGGATGAATATTACGGGGGCGACGGGTTTAACGGCGGCTCAAAAGGCTATGTTAAAAGGGTTGGGGGCAGTAGAAGATAAGTAGGGTCTGCTGAATAAGTGGTGAGGTGAGGGGGAGATGGGGAAGATGGGGAAGATGAGGGAGATGGGGAAGATGGGGGAGATGGGGAAGATGGGGGAGATGGGGAATATGACGAATGACTGAATCTTTATTTTGCATCGAAAATTTACATATTGCTTATCCGAATAATCCTGACTATTGGGCGGTGGATGATGTCTCGTTTACCCTGAATCCTGGAGAACGATTGGGATTGGTGGGAGAGTCGGGGTGTGGCAAATCGACTCTGGGACGCGCGGCGATGCGGTTATTACCAAAAACCACCAAAATTGAAGGACAAATTAAATTTAAAGGAGAGTCTGTTTTTGAGTTAAACCCAACTCAAATGCGCCAGTTTCGCGGAGAAGTGGTGGCGCTGGTGTTTCAAGATCCGATGACCCGCCTTGATCCCTTGATGACGATTGGGGATCATTGTCTGGAAACCTTACAAGCGCATCAACCTCAGTTATCACGTTTGCAGTGTAAACAAAAGGCAATTGAAACCCTAGAAGCGGTGAAGATTCCCGCCAACCGTTGGTCCCAATATCCCCATGAATTTAGTGGCGGAATGCGGCAACGAGTCGTGATCGCACTCGCCCTCTTACTCAATCCTAAGATGATTGTCGCGGATGAGCCAACCACCAGTCTCGATGTCACCGTCTCCGCCCAAATCTTACAGGAATTGACGCGCCTGTGCCAAGAACGGGAGATGGCGCTGTTGTTAATTTCCCATGACTTAGCCATGGTGGGGGAATACTGCGATCGCGTGGCGGTGATGTATGGAGGCAAACTGGTAGAAATGGGGGCAGTTGGGGATATTTTGTACCACCCTCAGCATGAGTATACGCGATCGCTTCTGCAAGCCGCGCTGCTTATGCAAACGGTGAATGATCACGAACAATGTAGAGAAAAGTCATGGAAAGTCTCTACACCAGAGGAGAACAATCAACAGACACCCATTCTCCGAGTGCAACAGTTAAAGCAGTATTTCACCTTAGAACAAAATTTTATTGCCCAATTGTTTTCCCGCGAACCTCAAGTGATTAAAGCCGTGGATGAGGTAAGTTTTAACCTATATCCGGGTCAAGTTTTGGGATTGGTTGGAGAATCGGGGTGTGGCAAAAGTACCCTATCCCGCACCATTTTGCAACTGATTCCGCCTACCTCTGGTATTGTCGAATTTCAAGGTATTAATTTAACCCAACTGAACCGGAAATCTCTACGGGATATGCGGCGACATATTCAAATGATTTTTCAAGATCCGTTGGCTTGTTTGAATCCCTTAATGACAGTGGGTGATAGTATTGCTGATCCTTTATTTATCCACCACCTAGCGACAGCAACAGAAGCGAAACATCAGGTGATGGAAATGCTGGAACGGGTGGGATTAACGCCTCCAGACGACTACTACCACCGCTATCCCAGGGACTTATCCGGGGGACAACAGCAACGAGTCGCGATCGCGCGGGCGTTGATTACTCGCCCTAGCTTAATTATCTGTGATGAACCCGTGAGTATGTTGGATGCGAGTGTACAAACACAGGTACTGGAATTAATGCGATCGCTCAAACAAGAATTTGAGTTAACCTATTTATTTATTACCCATGATCTCTGGGTAGCGCGGTTTTTCTGTGATGCGATCGCGGTGATGAATCGGGGTCAGATTGTGGAAATGGCAGAAACGGAAGCCTTGTTTACGAATCCCCAGCATCCGTATACCCAAACCCTATTACAAGCCGCTCCATTATTGGCAGTGTAGGGGCGGGTTTCTCGACTATGTTTCGGGTACACCCAGATGTAAATAAACCCACCCCAATGTAGTGTCGTGGCACACCTTAATTGGTAGATTAGAATTGTAGGGGAGCACGGCGTGCGCCCTTTTACCAAACCGATGTCCGACCAATTTCACCGTCAAATCTATTCCACAATTTTAGCTGTGTCAGTCCAGTAGCTATAGGAGAAGGGCGGGTTTAGTTAAGTTATCAGTTTGGTGCAAAATGTTATCTGTAAAACCCGCCCCTACACCCCCCGATCTAAGAGCTCTTTACCTTAAGTTGACACCAATGACAGACGTGCGCCATTTTCCCGCGATTACCCGTAAAAATTGGGAATTCAAAGAGAAAGAAGAGTCACGGCGATACTCCCGCTAAAACAAATATCAACATCTGTACCCGGAGCGCGATCGCGTTTGGCGTATTCGCCTTTATAGTAATAGTGATCTCCCTCTAAGATATAGTCAACGGGTAAGGGCTGAATACTCGGTTTACAGAAGACGATATCGGGTTCTGGAGAACCAGGTTCTAGGTGCGGTAAATTCACATTCCAAAACGTACCGGGAGGGGTGGGACGTTGAAATAACTCCCCTAACACCCTGGTTGTCCAACGGCTCGCCACTTGCCAATCAATCACCAAAGGGCGTTTAATCCAGTGGGAAATCGCAATCCCTGGAATTCCCAGAATTGCCGCTTCCCGCACCGCCGCTACAGTACCGGAAATATGGACATCGACTCCCAGATTACCGCCTGCATTAATCCCAGAGAGTACCCATTGCGGATTTTGCACCAGTTGAGTCAGGGCGAGACGGGTACAATCGGCGGGTGTACCTGCGACTGCGTAGGCAAATTCTGAGCGCTGTTGAACATGGATGGGCTGATGCGTGGTAACTTGATGACCACAACCGGATAAATGGGTTTGAGGCGCAACGATAACGCTTTTCCCCTTCACCGCTTGCTGGAGTGCTTGAATCCCTGGAGCATCTATTCCATCATCATTGGTGAGAATTAAAGTCATCTTATGGGCGCAACTGATACCACCAATGTTCTAGCATAGCGGTAAATTGTTGATTGTTGATGGCTGATAAAACTGTGGCGGGTATATCCCTATCGTTGAGACAAAATAAATTAATAACCTGTAATGGCGTGGCACACCTTATTTGATGAATTAGAATTACGCCCGGAAACTGTAGGGGCGCAAAGACTTGCGCCCGATTCAATGGTCAAATCTATTCCACAATTTTAGCTGTGTCAAGCCGCCATCGTGGGTTAGGCGGGTATTTGCTTAACTGGACTTTGGACAAACAAAGTGCGATCGCGGTTGGGAATTTGGTGTTTTTTGCTCGGGTTTCAGGTTAATATTAAAATATGATATCGGGACATAAAACCCAATGTAGGGGCGGGTTTAGGGACAAAATTAATGGAGCCACCAATCACCTTTCTACAAAACCCGCCCTGCCCCAATCTTTTACTGCGATCGCGGTTGCGAATAAGGTGGGTTTTGTTGTCCAGTTTTGGATTAATCGATTGCCTTTCGGTGGGGGAATGGGTGGGTTTTGTTGTTCCGTTATTGGTGGGGAGGGCGGGTTTTGTTGTTCCGTTATTGGTGGGGAGGGCGGGTTTTGTTGTTCCGTTATTGGTGGAGAGGGCGGGTTTTGTTGTTCCGTTATTGGTGGAGAGGGCGGGTTTTGTTGTTCCGTTATTGGTGGGGAGGGCGGGTTTTGTTGTTCCGTTATTGGTGGGGAGGGCGGGTTTTGTTGTTCCGTTATTGGTGGGGAGGGCGGGTTTTGTTGTTCCGTTATTGGTGGATATCTGAATTGATTCCCTAAACCCGCCCCTACAATTCCCTAAACCCGCCCCTACAATTCCCTAAACCCGCCCCTACAATTCCCTAAACCCGCCCCTACAATTCCCTAAACCCGCCCCTACATCTAATTTTTCTGCCCCAAATGCCTTGGCGCATAAATTACGCAAATTTATTTTTTTGTCCAAAGTCCAATCCTTAAGTCAATAATCTTTTAATCCGGTATTCGCCGTAACCCCCCCAATAAATATATTAAGATTTATTTGATATTTTTGATATGTTAAAATTTCATAAGTCACTTATTAAAGTATAGGTTAAAGTTCGACCAAAATGATACAATTATCAAAATCGCTAAATTTCAATGTAGATCCTACATCAGACTTTATTGTGCCAGAAATACCTGGACTAAACTTGATCCCCGATTATATCAATACTCAGGAACAAAATCAATTACTGGAGATTATCGACCAGCAGGAATGGTCAACCCAATTAAAACGCCGAGTTCAACATTATGGGTATCGCTATGAGTATAAAAAACGGACATTAACCTCCGCCAGCTACTTAGGAGAATTGCCAAATTGGGCAGATCAACTCGGACAACGACTGGTTCGCGATCGCGTAACCCCTATTCTCCCAGATCAACTGATTGTTAATGAATACTTACCCGGTCAAGGCATTACCAATCATGTTGACTGCGTTCCCTGTTTTGGTAATACCATTATCTCCCTAAGTTTAGGGGGTCGTTGTGTGATGAACTTGAGCCATCCACCCACGCAAACCCAGATTCCTGTTCTGTTATCACCGGGGAGTTTACTTATTTTGCAAGGGGTTGCCCGCTATCAGTGGCAACATGGCATTCCTGCTCGCAAAACGGATCAGTATCAGGGAAAAAAGTTAATTAGAACTCGCCGAGTTTCGCTCACATTTCGAGAAGTCGTGTTTCCCTATAAGTAATTGTGACAATGCACCCCTTTAAAAGTTTTACCAAGCTTGAGTTGAGCGCGATCGCCGAACGTTTTGAGTGCTTGTCGCTTTCAGTTTGAGTTGAATAGTTGCCGTTTGCAATAATCCCAACTCCTCAGCAAGGCGTTCTAATAACTCGCGCCAACGTTTTGAGACAGCACCTTGACTTTTTAATCCCAAATCAGCAATTAGTTCGACTTGGGTTTTACCTTGTACTTTACCCTGCCATAGTTTCTGATACCCTCGATTAGGATAACGTTGATCGAGTGCTGAAATAGCGGCGATGGCTCGGTTGATTAAATCAGTACGCTCCACAGCATCTAACACGTCAAATTCATCCTGGATGGTTTCCAATAACGATAAATTTGTTCCGGGAATCCTTTGGTCTAAACTTGTACAGTGTCTTTGCTTTTCGTGACGCATCAAATCAATAATTGCCAAGCGAGCTACTTTTTTTGACCAGCGGTAGAATTGATTGATTTCCCCAGTACGAAACTTGCCAGCAATTACAGCTTGAAATAATTTTATATGGGCAGTTTGGGCGGCATCTTCCCAGTCAATCGCCGTTCCGCTGGTATTTTTACGAGCAATTTTCTCGATCATCTGGCGATAGTCGGGATGATTCAAAAGTTGGACAAAAAACTGAGTTGTTCGGTGATAGTCGTAATTCTTGGGTTTAGATTGAGTAACCCTAAACGAAAAAGCATAGGTCTGTTTTAACTTCTAAGGTAGCGGTACCAGGGACTCTATCCCGATAGCGCTGATGAAAGCTGTATCACTATATAAGACTGAAACATACTCTCACAGGGTTCTCTATCCATAATCTCAGCCCTGACTATCATGTATAGCCATTAGTCATGGGTCGTTGACACAAGGGGTTTTACAGAAATGAATTATCAAGACAAGTTGAGTCCGTGGAAAATTGTCCGCTTGCAGTCTAATTTGCAACATGTGATTGTGGGTCGCTTCCGTCGTCGTGGCGATGCGGAAGGTCATTTGCGTATTCTGAAGCGAATGATGCCTCACTTACAATTTGCGATTGTATTTGATGTGGGTCACGCGGAGGAGTCTATTCCTTCCGTTTCTACGACTGACGGAGAAAATTAATCGTGTAGAGACGTTGCATGCAACGTCTCTACGTTAACGTTATCCTACACCCTTTTTTGCCTTCTGCCCTCTGAAGCCTTCTCTAGGACAAGCGGCTGGGTTCAGGTTGAGGGGAATTTAAGCGCAAACGTTTGACTGCTTGCTGAACAAATCCCTGTAAAAATGCTGTCCGTTGATTTTGTTGGAACACCGTTTGCAATTTCTCTTTCAGGCGATCAAGATTTAAGGGGTGATCGGTTGCTGTCGGTTCGCTAATCTCTTGGTCTTGGAAATATTCGATTAAACTCAACCCCGCTAATCGAGTAAAATAAGCCGCGCTAACCCCTTGCACTGCACCGCCTGCGATATACGTAAAAGCGTTACTTTTGAGAATACCGCCAATGGTTTGAGTTGAGAGTTCAACTAAACCCAGTTTAACCATTAAGCTACCCAAGGTTTTGGCAGCAGATTGGGCTTGGGATAAGGAAAATTTTTGTTGATAGATTCCGGCTAATTCCATCACTAATTGGCTACTAATCGCCGCCGTGGCGAGTAAATCTAAGGCGGGAACCGGATTGGCAAACGCAGTGGCGGCGGTAATCCACTGATACTGTTCAATTAGGGGTAAAGCGCGATCGCGTCTGGCTTGATTTAAGGCGGTTTTGGCTTCAGCTTTGAGGCTAATCGCGGATCTGAGAGTGGTTCCCCAGATTAACTGTTGGGCGTCTTCAGTTAAGATGGGGGTTAATTGTTGCGTCAAAGCGGTGACATCCGGTGTTTGCGCCTCTAACCATTCTTGGATTGACCCATCGGACTGATGCTGACGTACTTTTACCGGAGTGGGAGACGCCGCGATCGCCATGATATCCTCTGGGGGAAAAAGTTGGGCGAGTCGGTGTCGCAGTTGTTGCAACACTAGCACTCGTTCTGGGGGTAAATACTGGTCTTGTTTATTAAAGATGAGCAGAATTCGCTGATTCAGCGTTTTCAGATGCTGCAAAAGCTGAAACTCGGAATCGGTTAAATCACTGGTGATTACAAAGAGAATTACATCCGAGTTGGGGATTGTATCCTGAGTGCGATCGCCTGTGAATAAGACGGTGGTTTCTTGGACACGAACGATGGGACAGTGTTCCGATAACCCTTTTGATTCTAAAATGTTGACTAAACAGGATTTGCCAACACCTTTACCGCCAGTGACAAGCAGGTGCAACTCTTGTCGATCCAATTGGGCGGTTAATTGGGTAACCTGTTGTCGTAACGACGTGCTAAGATCAGGATTCTCGACCTCTGTTTCCCAGCCGGAAATCACGACTTCAGCTTGAGCAATCGCCTCCTCTACCGTAGCTCGATCCAGAGGCGAGGATACTGGTGATACCTCAACCGCACTCGACCCTCGCTGCTGAAACAACCATACCCCACTACCGAGGGCGATCGCGCCGAGGAGTCCCACTTCCCCCAACTCCGCCACTGACTGATGCATCGTCTCTAACAGCCATAATCCAAAGGATAAAGCAATACCGCCAACTAAAATAGGTCGCCGCAACTGAACCACCATATCTTTTTTTCTAACCTTACTTCAACTAAGATAACGTTTTCAGGGGATTTACAGAATCCCTCTAGGCGGATTTTAAGTTGAGATTGGCTGAGATGCAGTGGTGTTACAGAGACTGTACCTGCAACCTCTCTATCGTTACTGAGGTTGAATTTCTCTGAAAAAATAAAAATATGAACACCAACAATTCCCATTCCTCTTGAGCAACTGTGGAGTCTCTGTCCCAAACTATCTTGCCCCAATTTATCTATTTAGGAAGAGTACAACCGCAGGGATTGATAGCTAAACTAAAAAGTAGAACTGTTGTCACGCCTTGTCCGTCTGCCAATGTTGATCAATGAAATGAATTATGAGTGGGATTCTCTGCCTCAATCCCAACAACATTCACACCCAACCTTAACGATTCAAACCCCCTTAAACTCTCACCAAGAAACCGCTAAAGATCAAGCGAATTCCAAGATCGAAACAGCCGATAGTTTCGCTGAAGCCGGAGACTATGAAACGGCGATCGAGTATTATGATGAAGCGATAACCATTAAAACTGATTGTTCCTCAGCGTGGTATCATCAGGGGGTGGCGTTGCAGCATTTAGATCGTGATGAAGAAGCATTAGCCAGTTTTGATAAAGCGTTAAAATTTAGTGCCGAGAATCCTAAAATCTGGAACTACCGGGGGATTACGCTACAGAATTTAAAACGTTATGACCAAGCGCTTACCTCCTACGATAAAGCGTTAACGTTAAACCCGGATGATGTCAAAGTATGGTACAACCGAGGCGTAACCCTGCGGAAGTTAAAGCAGTATGAGGAAGCAATTAACTCCTACAATCACGCCTTAGAAATTAACCCCAACTATGCGAAAGCCTGGATTTACCGGGGACACACATTACGGAAATTAAATCGTCCGCAGGAGGCGATCGCGTCCTACGATCGCGCTTTGGAGATTCAACCCGATAATGATCTCACCTGCTGTAGTCGCGGTTTTCTGTTGTATCAGTTAAAGCGGTATCAAGAGGCGTTGGTATCCTTCGATCAAGCGGTTCAGGTGAATCCTCACTCGGCTAAAGCTTGGCATAATCGGGCGATGGTGTTAAATCACCTCGAACGGTATCAAGAGGCGGTTGAGAGTTGCGATCGCGCTTTGGAGATTAATCCGGATTGTGAATTAGCCTGGAACACCAAAGCCGTTGTTCTGTTAAACTTAGAACGCTACGAATCGATGATTGAGTGTTATGATCACTCCTTACAGATTCACCCGGAAAATTATCAGACGTGGTATTTACGCGGCAAAACCTTATTTAGGTTAGGACGCTATGAGGACGCGATTGACAGTTATGATCACGCCTTAAAACGTAAAAACGATTATCAATACTGGACAGAACGGGGAAATGCGCTGCAAGAATTACAACGCTACCAGGAAGCTGTTACCGCTTACAATCAGGCATTGAACTTGAAACCGGATGATGATGAACTGTGGATGCTAAAAAATCTGGCAACTAATCGTAGGCGTTGGCAAAAATGGCATCAAAAGCTGGTAAAATTGTGGCAAAGATTTAGATCCTTGTTTTATAGCAACCGTCCCAGCGCTTAGGACACATAAGAATTTAGTAAAGACGTTCCGTCGGAACGTCTTTACCACTATAGCAATCCTATTTGAGTCGTGTCCAAAAATCTGATAATTTTCGGGAATGGGTAATGGGCAATTCGCGCCAGCGTGTCCTATAACCTATCGCTCTCAGTTGGGTTAAGCGTTGAAGTGATGATGATCGAGTCTATAGGTCGGCACATTTTCCCATGATGAAAAGTATACCAAAAAAAAAGAGCGATCGCACTCCATACCCCAAAAATTTGTGACTGTTTTTAAGTATCACTAAACCATCTGTTCCATGCGGCGAAAATCCCGTTCAACTTCCGCCCACAGGGAACGATTATGGGGGTCAGTTTTCAACGCTTTTTTCAAATAAATTCGGGCTTTATCCAATTGCCCATCCTTCACCAAATACCGTCCCCAACATTGATAAGTAATCGCTTGCCATTGTCGCACCTCTGGATCATGGGGAATCCGTTGCGCCAACCCCTCCACCAGCGCGATCGCCCGGGCAAATCGTTGTTCTTTGAGTAATTGCTGTAAACGCTCGTAGGACGTCCATTTGAGCTGATATTCTATCTCTGACAGGGGAGGAATCGTCGGCGGTTTGGCTGGCGGCTGCTTGGTCACCGTAACCCTCTGGGAATCCTCCGCCGAGTCAGTTGTCCCCGTCGGTTTAACCGCATTCAACAGCAGCTTATACGCCTCGGTCAACTCAATAAACTTAGTTTGAGCCAGCCCGTCACCGACATTGACATCCGGGTGACACTGGCGTGCCAAACGCCGATAGGATGCCTTAATCTGCGATCGAGAGGCGCCATCGCTTAAACCTAACAATCGATAACAATCCGCCAGATTCATTTCTAGGACAAGCACTGATAGGGGTAGAGGCAGTATTGTGACATCCTCCCACACTTGCGTCAAAGATTATGGTGTGGGCTTCCAACATCGCTGTTAGACATTGCTGCCCTGCGCCACTTGTCTAGGACCCATGCCCCCGACAGCCCGACTTGACAGCCAATTTCTTTCCCCCAGAGTCCCTGGGTACTCAATTGCTCATAGCCTCGGTTACAGATTTCTTGTGCTGAGGCTACATCTCTATCGACTTCATATTTGCATTCCGGGCAGCTATGCCATCTATCAGACAGTTTTTTTGGGACCTCAATGCGACAGTTTGGGCAAGTCTGGGAGGTTCCTTTATGGTCAACTTCAGCGACATAAACGCCGAGCTGTTTACCGACGTAGTAAAGAATGTCCCTAAACTGACCAAAAGCTGCATCAACTGTATGCTTGCCTAGGAACCCCTTTGCCATAATCCGGAAGTCAATATCTTCCAAAAAGATGGTTCCCGCCATATCACACAGTTTGTGAGCCAATTTGTACTGATAGTCTTTCCGCTTGAATGCAATATGGTTATGCTGTTTCTCTACCTTGAGCCTAGCTTTTTCATAGTTTTTAGAACGCTTATTCTTCTTGGATAACCTGCGTTGTAGCACT
>NZ_JAVJUO010000218.1:0-40278 GCF_040220555.1 Coleofasciculus sp. C1-SOL-03 | reverse complement strand
GTCCCTCCGTTTCATCTTCTTAGAGTTCCAGAGGAAAACCCTGGATGGCGCAGTCAAAAACGCCCTACTGACCTTGGCTAGATCAAGACCTAGCTGTATCTCTACTTTGCGGAGGATATTAGCAGCCCCGTTAGCATCGGCGTTGACAAATTCTCCGTTTTTGGTGCGGTACATTCCTCGTTTTACTCGCTTCCCGCTCGGCATCCACCCTTCCGGCTTGGAGCCGAATACAGGTAGAGGATCGTTGTCGATAAAACTAGCTTTAGAGGTATAACTTTCTTCAGTTTCTACGAACTTAATTCCATATTGTTCGCACAGTTGCTCAATCCTATTTTTGAGACGAGCGGTAGGAATTTGAACAAACTCTTGGTTGATCTTTTTTCCTAGCTCAATCCCATCTTTATTGTGTCGATTCCAACCGAAAACAACTGTTCCAATTCGATGTTGGAGACAATGGTTAACAACGACACGAGCGGCTTGGTTAACCGCGTCTCTTGCTTGCCTATTGCGCCTTTCTGTGAGAGAGGCTAATTCTTCATTCCAAAATCCTTGAGCTTTCCCCAACTTAATGGTTGCAACCCGTTTGTTGTAGAGCTGATTAAGACTCTTTAGTTTACGTCCATCAACAATAAAACTGGTTTCTACATTAGAAACGCAGGTCATCCAGTTGTCGAGTCCGGGGTCGATTCCTAGTACCCGTGAGGAGTCTACATCTGCTGTTACAGAAGGCAGGAGGTAGACAAACTCAGCATAGAAGCAACCGTTGCGGGGAAGGATTCTCAGCTCTTTAATGTCTTTGAAGTTGAGGTTAGATGGCTTATGAATAAAGAAATCTGCTATCTTGAACCATGTCTTGACTAGCGTTCCTAGCGGTATTCTGATTTGACCATCTTTAATCTTCAAAGCTTGCTTAGGATAACTAACAACAGAAAGACCGCCTTTCTTTAAATACTTAGGCAGTCTAGGATTGTCCGCTATTTTTCCTTTTCTGAACGCCTTCATTAACCCATCAAACGATTTGAAAGATTCGCTAACTGTTCTTAGCGCTTGTTGAGCTGCTTGAGAGTAGAGGGCTTGGAAGTGTTTGTTGTTTTTGTACTCCTTTTCTAAGTCATATTTACCGATAATCCGCCGACACTTAAACCAAACTTGACGAGCATAATAAATACCACAGTTCATTAAGTTATTCGCTTCGGTGCAAACAAACTCTAGAACGGCGGCTAGCTCTTGATCTGGATTTAATAGTAATTGCTGACAACCGTACAAAAATATCACCTCCTTGTTTATAATTGCATTATATCACTTGAGGAAGTTATTGCGGGATAAATCCCGCTATCTTTACGACTTGCTCGGTTTCATCCCCCGACTGAAGTGCGGGGGCTTTCACCATCGCTTATACTGTAAGGTGAAGCTACGCCAGATTCCCTTGGCTATTTTCAGCATCTATCGCATGGCAATGGCAACCTTAGTGTTCTTTGTCGTTGTCTTGATGCTGTTTGAACCCAATCATTTTATGGATGTGTTTTCGCCCTTTCTCTGGCGATGGATGTTGATTTACGGCATGGTGATTGTTGTCGGGGGTCAACTCTGTTGGTTTCGGGGGTTAAAGACAACGGGTGCAGCGGATGTTTCCTTAGCCAGTTCCTTTAGCCCCATTGCCGGAATTTTAGCGGCTTATTTTATTCTGGGGGAAGCGCCTACGATGGCGCAATATATCGGTGGGGCGGTGATTATTGGCGGTATTGTCCTCAATCAGATTGGCGTGTTTCGCAAAATGGCTGAAACAGTTACGCTGCCACCTGGGAATTCAGATAAGGAAGCGGATACAGAGGTGGGCTTTAAAGGAGTATAAACCACCTGTCGGGGATTCTTTGATGTTCGTCTAGGCGATTGAAATCGCTGCTACACAAACAAAGTCCGCCTGCGCGGACTGGGTTATAAGAGTCAGTACCATCCGTCTTAACTTAGGCTATAGGAATAATCAGGAATTCAAATCTTTACCTGGGATATGCCCTCTCCATGCCTCTCTGCCGTTACTACAGCGCTTGGAATACTGTCTTCTGAGGGTTTGTCAAGTCGTAATACCTGGGCTAAATCCCAATTGACGTAGAGTTGCAGTTTAAGTTTTATTACAATTAGAATAATTGCTTTGAACAGTTGTTAACTCATTGCTGCCCTACTTCGTTCATGATGCTGATTACAAACCAACCACTAACCTCAACTCTTGAACTCAAGCCAGCCGCTAACCAAGCGTTTAACGACTTCCAGCGCCTATCTGTTGAGGATCAGTTAGGGCTGCTATGGGGAATGTACCAAAACCTGGGCTGTTCGTTAGCGCCAACACCTGCGGGTGCGGCACGGCTATTTTTGACCCAAGGGTTACTGCATCGGATCAAGCAAATGCCTGCTGCTGAACAGTTAGCGGCGATGCAGGACTTATTACAGGAGACAGATAGCCCCATCAGTCATCAGTACGGATTGTTCACGCTGAAAACCAAACTGGCGTTTTGGACTCAGCTATTTGATTGGATGTCCACAGGTGAGGTGAGTCCAGTGGCAATCGCTTCTCCGCTTTCTTCCTCAGCCACAATATTGTTGAGAACGATCGCGTTATTGGAACTGAATGAGCAAATTTCCCTATTCCACTCGATCATTGACCAGATGGGTGTTGCACCTTTAGCCGCTTAGGAGTTTGGCGGTTGGGTATGTATCTATTCAAGTTCAACCTCTAATAGCCCAACTGTGACAGCAGCAAAGGCAAAGGCTACACCCAAAGGCATCGGCGACTGGAAATAAACGGTCAAAATCGCGGCAACAACAGTAACCAACATTGCCCCAATTGACCACCATTTTTCTTCGCCACTCCAGCCTTTTTCCGCTTTAATCCATTTCAAGGCGTCTATCGGTAGTGGTTCTGGAATTACAGCGCCCGGTGGGAACGCCCAATAGTTATTGCGCTCAACATATAAGTCTGTCCAGCCGTTCTCGTAGCACCATTCGTTTAACCAAGCTTCACAGTAATGTTTCATCGGATTTTGTTAAAATGTGTTAAATTAGTCTGCTTTACAGCCTCAATAACATTAGCAAATCTTTTTCGAGACTAAAAGAGGAATAAATACCTAATTGGTGGTTCAGGGAACAGGGAACTGCTTAACAGGTAACAGGGCAAAAGGAACAAGTACCCAAGCTAGAAAGGAGATTACCAAACAGATTGTGTATCAGACTCTAGTGCAAAATAGCTTGTAATCCTTGCACTAAGCGTTCAATACCCTCGGCGACTGTTTCTTTTTGTAGCGCCCCATAAGCAATTCGCAAATAACAGCCCTCTTCCATACCAAAGGTTGTACCCGGTAACACGGCGACGCGATGATCACGAATCAAGCGTTCGACTAACTCGACTGGGTTGATTGAGGTATTCACCTTAAGCCAGAAATAAAACGCGCCATCGGCGGGGGTGATCGCACATAATCCATCCAATCGCTGCAACGCCTCTAATACCAACTGTCGCACTGTCGCGATCGCCTGAATGTGGGGTTGGGTATAACTCAATCCCATCTGTAAGGCGGCTAAGGCGACATACTGGGAGACAACCGGAGGACAAATCAGAATCGTATCCTGAATTTTCTTGACCGCCGCCAGCAGATGCTGGGGAATCACCATGTAACCAATGCGCCAACTGGCAAAGCCATAGGTTTTCGACAGGGAATACAGGGAAATTGTATGGGAATCACTCTGGGGAAACGCCGCCGGGGAAACGTGCTTGACGCCGTTATAGGTAAAATACTCATACGCTTCATCACTAATGTGATAAATTCCTCGTTCCCGACAGAGTTCATTTACCGCCTGTAATGCTGCTTTTGAATAAACCGCCCCGGTGGGATTATTCGGCGAAATTGTCACCACGGCTTTGGTTTTCTCCGTGATGGCTTTCGCGATCGCCTGGGGACGCAGTTGATAATTCTCATCCGTTGCCACAAGTACCGGATGACAACTCGCCATGGTAATTGCCATTTCGTGGTTGAAATAGTAAGGCGTCTGAATAATAATCTCGTCTCCGGGAGTGGTAATGGCGAGAATCGCATTCATAAACGCCATGTTTGCGCCTGCGGTGACGACGATACAGTTATGTTGGTTAAGGGTAATCCGGTTATCTGTGTGCAGTTTGGCGGCAATAGTAGATAGTAACGGTGCAATTCCCTGAACCGCCTTGTACTTGTGGTTATCAGGATCAGCCAGAAATTCCGGCAATCGTGCGATCGCTTCTGGTGGGGGAGGGTAATACACGACACCCTGTCCCAAGGAAATCGTACCCGGATGACGGCGAATCAGTTCCCCAACAATGGGAATCACAGGTGACTGTACCGCTTCCATGCGAGACGTTAAGGTGGACATCGGCGACTGATAATCAAATCAATTAAGGGCGCACGTCGTTGGTTATTAGTTCAACGTTTAGATCCCCCTAAATCCCCCATGCAAAAAAAGCGAAGCATCCTCTGGCTTCCCCCTTTTGAAGGGGGACGGGAGGGGGATCTGAAGGGGGACTTTGAATAATTTATGGTTCCCCCATGGAACCAAAAGCGAAGCAACATCTGGTCTCCCCCGTGCAACAGAAGCGAAGCATCCGCTGGCTTCCCCCTTTTGAAGGGGGACGGGAGGGGGATCTAAAAGGGGGGATGCAAGGGGGATCAGGGGGACTTTAAACCATTCACCCTGAACTACATAAAACTCGGTTGATGGCGAATTAAATTGAGAAACTCCTCACGAGTTTTCTGTTCCTCTTGGAACACACCCACCATAGCGCTGGTTACTGTCCAGGAACCGGGTTTTTGTACCCCTCGCATCACCATACACATGTGAGTGGCTTCCATGACTACAGCCACTCCCTGGGGTTCTAAAATAGTTTGAATGGCTTCGGCGATCTGACGGGTTAGGCGTTCCTGAACTTGTAGCCGCCGCGCATACATTTCCACAACACGCGCTAACTTACTCAGTCCCACAACTTTCTGGTTGGGAATATAAGCAACATGCGCCCGTCCCATAAATGGCAGCATGTGGTGTTCACACAGGCTAAAGAAATTAATATCCCGTACTAACACCATTTCGTTGTGACCTTCATCAAAAATCGCCCCATTCACTAATTCTTCCAGGGACTGATTGTAGCCGCCAGTCAAGAAGCGCATGGCTTCCGCGACTCGTTTTGGGGTTTTCAGTAATCCCTCGCGTTCGGGATCTTCGCCAACGCCTAAAAGTAGCGTCCGCACCGCATCCATCATGTCTTCGGTTGAGGCTTCTCCAGGAAGCCGCAGCTGGGGTTGTTGACCATTCTGGGTATTGCGATCGGGGCGGGGTTCAACTTGAGTGGTGGAGGTATTACGAGTTACAGGTGTCATAGAGTCAGAGCGATTCAAACCATTGGAGGACGCAATAGTCATAATTGGGTAGTATTGATAATCTTGACAAAGATGGATGGGAGAGCTGGATGGTGTCGTTCTAGAGCGTTCCGGCACTGGGCATCAGCGTTAGGGAGTCGATCACAGCCGCTTGGGGCATTAAAGCGGTGTGTAGAATAGATTGGGCAACGATTTCAGGAGTTAACATGGCTGACCGATTCAGGTCGGCTTTTACGGTGTCTGTATCCCAGATTGGTGTATTCACTGCCCCCGGACATACAGTCACCACCCGGATACCATGGGCGCGTTCTTCAGCCGCTAGGGTTTTGGATAGGGCAATCAACCCAGCTTTGCTGACGTTGTAGGCACCCCAACCGGGAAACGGTTGCTGACCCGCAATGGATGCCACGTTAATAATTGTGCCGTGTTGCTGCTGACGCATGGTGGGTAAAACACCAAGAATGCATTGCCATACGCTGGTAAGATTGAGATCCATAACCTGCTGCCAGTCCGCTAAGGGAGTTTCCGTCAACGTCCCGGTATAGCCCATACCCGCATTGTTGACCAAAATATCCAGGGAGGCAAATTCAGCCGCGATCGCTGCGATCTTGGTTTTGACCTGATCGAGTTGACTCAGATCCAGGTGATAGGATTGAGCATTGACTCCAGCTTCTCGGGCGGCGGTGGCTACTGCCTCTAATTTTTCCTGGGAACGGCTGACTAATGCCAGATCCATTCCGGCTTTGGCAAAGGCTAACGCTGTCGCTTTGCCAATACCACTACTTGCGCCAGTAATCAAGGCACGTTTTTTAACGGAAGATGTCATAAAATTTTCCAACTTGGATGCGGTAAGGGTTCCTTAGTTAACTCATAAGGATCTAACGGGAAGAAAGAGTCCGCCGACAAACATTTGAATTAAGTGACAGCGAATCATTTCTGGCGGCTACATTCTCACTAAAAAACCCTGGATACACCAGTTTTCCTCTGTTTGACCTACATTTATCCCCGATGGAAGGGAGACTAGGGAAGACAATGGTATACCTCATGCGATCGCCAACCGCTATAGTAAGCGGCTAATGGTTGTAATCTGAGTAATTGATTCAACGACAGCCGCCGATAGACAATATCGAACACAACAAACGTTCTCCGAGTTTCTTGGTCTCACAGACACTAAACAATAAAGTTTGACGGTTAATCCCGAATGGCTAGGTTGAGACTTGGATCAAACTAGGGTTGACTTGTCGATGGATTAACGTCCTGACGCTAGGTTGTGAAGAATTGTTACAAATCTGATTATACGACTATCTGGGTTCCATTGACAAAAGGCTCAAGATAGGAAGGATAATTCAGCCCTTATCCTTCTTGCTTAAGTTGGATGCCAAATTCCCCTTAGTTATTGTAACGCTCAAACCGTCTTCAGGCATGTAGCTCAGTAAAAACACCAATATGGCGAAACTTCTGATAGCGTAACTCCCGACGTTCCTTGGGACTCAGCCGAGACAAGTCTTCCAGGTTTTGCAGGAGGGCAGCTTTAAGGGTGGCGGCGGCGGTTAAGGGGTCAGAATGAGCGCTGCCTAAGGGTTCTGGCACTAATTGATCCAAAATGCCTAAATCTTTGAGATCCCAAGCCGTTATCCGTAGCGCTGCGGCGGCTTGGGGGGCTTTTGCCGCATCTTTCCAGAGAATCGCGGCACAGGCTTCGGGAGTAGCCACCGTATAAACCGCTTGTTCGAGCATGAGAATGCGATCGCCTACGCCAATCCCCAAAGCACCCCCCGATCCGCCTTCACCAATCACCGTACAGATAATCGGCACATCCAGGCGAAACATTTCCCGCAGATTATAGGCGATCGCTTCCCCTTGACCTAATTTTTCCGCATCAACACCTGCCCAAGCCCCTGGCGTATCAATAAAGGTTAAAATCGGCATACCAAAGCGATTCCCATGATCCATCAGCCGCATCGCCTTACGGTAGCCACCGGGCGACGCCATACCAAAGTTCCGCGCCACATTATCTTTGGTATCCCGCCCCTTCTGATGCCCTAACATCACCACTGGACGCCCCCCTAAACGCCCAATTCCAGCAACTAATGCCGGATCATCATAGCCACTGCGATCGCCGTGTAACTCCATCCATTCATCACTAATCGCCTGAATATAATCCAGCGTACTCGGACGTCGAGGATGACGGGCTAACTGAAGCCGTTGGGCTGGCGATAAACTACTAAAAATTTCTTGACGTAGTTGTACCGCCCGTGCTTCTAACTGACGAATTTGGTCAGATACATCAACATTGTTTTCCTGGGCGAGTTCGCGAATTTGGTTAATTCGGGTCTCTAATTCATAAAGGGGCTTCTCAAAGTCCAGCAGAAAAATCCGGTTTGCAGTGGTCATGGGTCAGTCGTTTTATCCCTTAAACGTTCAGCAGAGGTCTAAATCCATGTTTAATTGACACCTGTCCAATTTTTTCCATCTTTTCTACCGTAATCTGATTCCGTCCCCAAGAAAAGTTGGTATACCATTTTTCAAATTCTAAGAGCATCGACTCGGCGAAGCAGGCAAATAGCTGACGCCCTGGATCTTTCATTTCCACGATTTGCATAATTTTCCAGTCGATATCCAACGAATGCTCAACAATGCCTCCATTGAGAACATAAATGTCGGGATGTTGTAACTTAGTGGCTAAATTCTTGGGATACCCCCCATCAATCAGCAGACAGGGCTTCTTTAACACCGACGGATCAATGTCAATGCCCTTGGACATGCTCGCCACCCAGACAATAACATCCGCTTGGGGTAGCGCCTCCTCCAATCCCATAATTTTGCCGCGCCCTAATTGATCTTGTAAGGCTTGCAATCGTTCCTGGTTACGGGCGGTTAAGAGAATCTCGGCAACATCGGTGCGGGTATTGAGCCAACGACAAACGGCACTCCCAATATCGCCGGTTGCCCCACAAACTGCCACGGTAGATTTTGACAGGTCAATCCCTAGCTTTTTCGCTCCTTGTTCGACTTGGGCGCAGAGGATATATGCCGTGTGGGTGTTGCCTGTGGTAAAGCGCTCAAACTCTAGCTTGATATTGCGAACCTGGCTTTTCTCATACAAGTGGAATTCTTCAAAAATAATTGACGAAAAGCCACCTAATGCGGTAATTTCAATTCCATTTTTCTGGGCATGAGCCATCGCATTGAGAACTTTACGGATCGCGGCTTTGATCCGGCGCGTGGCTAGCATTTCTGGCAAAAAGCATGATTCTACATAGCGTCCTTCTATCGTCTCCCCGGTTAGGCTAGTCACCTTAATGGTGTCCACGATTTGGGGAGGGGCGCTGCACCAAAAATCTAACCCTTGGTCAGCATATTCTGGGTAGCCTAGATCTCTGGCGACGGCTTGGGCGTGTTGCAAACTGGTGAGGTGACCGATAAGACCAAACATTTACTGCTCGCTGGTAAGGCTGTTAATCAGGGGAAAATGGGAAATTAGGGTAAGAATTTGTTAAGGACATTTAAAAATATTATCAGGAAGATAGGGAAGATGGGGGTGATGGTTTAAGTTTTGACCCTTCGCTTTGCTTGAGGGCATAGCGCGTGATGTTTGTAGGGGCGGGTTTCACTACTATCGTTTCTTGCCTCACCCGGATGTGACTAAACCCGCCCTGACTGAGGTGTAGAGACGTAGCATGCTACGTCTCTACATTCGACGATTACTAGGTTGAGCTAGGCGGCTGTCAATCCGTAGGCGGACATCCGCATGATGTCACGGGTGGTAAAGCCGATATTGCTGAGGGCTTCACCGTAGGCGATCATGAAGTCTTCGACGAGGGCATCTTTTTCCATTCCCAGGATATGAGCATCCTTCTCAACTTGGTTGAGCATCCGCCAAACCAGGGGCAAGTTTTGCTTATTAGCTTGTTCGAGTTCGGTTTTCGAGGCTTCAAAGTTCTCCTTGAGCCATTCTTCGCCAAAATTCAGGTGGGTGTACTCGTCTTTGACCACACCTTCGGTGATTTTTCGGGCAAAGGGATCAGCGACGGGAATGTAAATGTTGTACGCAGCGATCGCGAAACATTCAATAATCAGCGATTGAATCAGCAAGCAGGTGACGATATTACCTGAGGCGGCGGCGGTTTGGAAGTTTTGGTGTAAATCGCTGAAATACTCCTTGGCAAACTCCATATCCGCTGTGACACTCAAGTTTCGACCACAGGCTTGAAACCCCTTCTTATGGCGGTTTTCCATCTTCGCTAGGCTGGTTAGCTCATCCTTTTGGTCGGGTAGCAGTTCAGCCAGTTGGATGTAATTATCATAAGCTTCTTGTTCCCCTTCGATCACGATCGCGTTGATGCGGCTATAGGCGTCCTTGTATGTTTCACTGTTGAAATCTAGCTCTTGACTGACTGTAAGCTGCTGCATCAGTAGATTTTCTCCTGTTTGCATGAGTAGACGTGTTTCAAAAAAGCTTTGAACCTAATCCTAGACCGTTGGCTCAAAACCGCTATATAAAACTTAACCCATCAATGATATATGGTGAGCGGTATTGGCGAATAGTGCTTTAGACAGAAAATTCTCGGCTCAATCATCAGTATTTATTTATCAAAAGCATAGGATTAACCAACGATAACTGTCTAAATGGTTACAGATTGTATTCTTCGTCATTTATCTTATGTCATTTGTCCTTGGTTACTTCTGTTCTCCCTGCTCCCTCTGCTCCCCCAGCTTCCCCTGCTCCCCATCACGACGGAACGAAACGCTAGAATGTGGAGTCGAATGGTCATTCATCCCTTACTTGCTTATCCATGTTTGATTGGGTCTGGTTATCTCGCGTCGCAGGGCTAGGATTAGTAGGAACCGCTGCTGGCTCTGCCTTATTCTTTGGTATATTAGGGCGAACCGTCTTCTTGGAACCCAATACTCGTCACCTGAACTCAGAAGCCGCGATCGCACCGGGTAAGACTCAAGCTGTAACCTTACCCCCGCAACCGTTACCCTTGCTAACCTTGCCAAAATCCCCTCCCGCCTCTGAAGTATCCCAGAAATCTCTTCCGGTTCTCTCGCGTCCATTCGATCTCAAACAAAGCCTCAGCACCTATCAGCCTCTGTTTGCGGCACCAACCTCTTTAGGGATGGTGGCTATTGGGGTAGCGGAGGGAAATTATCGCCTGTTTATTGAAAATGGCGAACTTTACGTCCAGCAAACTCGGTTCTACTTTGGACATACTGATCCGGGTAACTTATCCTGGGGAGATGTGGTCACAAATTATGGACCCTGTAGTGATCAAGGACGCAGTGGTGGAGATATTGCCTTAGCCGAACAACTGTGTTTAGAGCGATCGCGATCGCGACTCCCCACTCATCTAGTTGATTTGAATGCAGCGGGTATCGACCCACAACGGGATTTAGAGGCTTTACTCAATGTCGCTGATTTATATAATCAGGCAACGCCTATCCATTCTCGCCACTTTCCCCATGCCCTCGCCATCGCCAAAAAAGGCGGCTTAAAGGGAATTGATGCCCTCGCCTGGGCAAGAACAGCATCCTTTTACCTCAATGTCAATAACGAGTTGGATTTAGAGACAGGTTCCAACAAAGCCACAGGACTCTTAGGCATCTGCGCCAGAGAAAACCTACCCATAACTGAATGGGACTGTGTTTACAAAGATCAATTGCGACGAGTCAAAGCCATTGCCTCTGTAGTTGATAAATATCGCCAAATCTACCAATCAAAAACTAATTAAGGAATCGTTACGCACTAGAGTTTAGACTAAGACAATTAATTCCATCACACAAGAAGCACTACCAGAAAAATGTAGGTCTTTCCACCTTCGTACACGAAGCCGCCCTAACTGGGCATCGTCAACCTCAATAGATTCAGTCGCTTCCCATTAGTTTTACATCTCAAATGTAAACGCTATATAACCTCTCAACACAACCCGCCCTGATCCAGTGTGAGAATTTTTGGACAAATAACAAATGACATAAGACAAACTAGAGAAGTTCTCTTACCTTATCCGACAAAACGGTCAGCGCAATCTTCTCGCGATTAGGTTCTCCTCGGGCAAGGGATTCAGCCAACTTACTTGCTTGATCCAGGCTGATTTTGCCCGGAAACGGCGGTTCATACGGATCAACGATCGCTTCCACAATCACCGGACCCGGTGTATTTAATGCTTCCTCTAAAATATCGCCACATTGGGCGGGATCATCAATGGTGAAGCCAACTCCACCACACGCCCGGGCAAAGGCAGCATAATCAATCGGTTGCAATTCACAGCCATATTCGGGATTCCCTAGGAAAACCATTTGCTCCCATTTAATCTGACCCAATGTATTATTCTTAATGATAATAATTTTGATCGGGAGCTGATACTTGACACAGGTGGCAAACTCTGGCATCAACATGGAAAAGCCACCATCGCCCACAAACGCCACACACTGACGGTCAGGATAGGCAATTTGGGCGGCGATCGCGTATGTTAAACCACAAGCCATGGATGCCATGGTTCCGGATACGGAGAACATTTGCCCCTGCTTGACGGGAATGTAACGGGCTGACCAAGTGGTAATTGTACCCGAATCGGCGGAAATAATCGCCGTATCCGATAACTGTTTACCCAACTCCCAAGCGACGACTTGCGGTTTCATCGGCTGATCTTGGCGAGTCCCCCGTTCTTCCATTAACTCCCACCATTTTTGGGTTTTCTCCTGCGCCTTCTCTAGGAAACTCCGGTCTTCCTTACGGTCTAGCATGGGTAGCAGGGCGCTAATCGTGCGACGCGAGTCACTCACCAAACCCACTTCCACCGGGTAGCGCAAGCCAATATGCATGGGTTCGAGATCGATCTGAACTGCCCGCGCTTGACCGGGTTTAGGCAGAAACTCCATATAGGGAAATGTCGTTCCTACCATCAGCAGGGTATCGCACTCTTCCATCACTTCCTGGGAGGGTAGGGTGCCAATCAAACCCAATCCACCTGTAGTATAGGGGTTGCGATCAGGAACCACGGTTTTCCCTAATAAGGCTTTCACAATCGGTGCGCCTAGCGTCTCAGCCAGTTGTTCCAATTCATCCTTTGACCCTAACGCACCGCGACCGGCTAAAATTGCCACCTTCTGACCCCTGTTGAGAATATCGGCAGCCCGTTGTAAATCCTCTTCTGCCGGGAGTCCCGCACTGCGGGCGTAGACTTCGGAAGAGTGATGGAGAACATTACGGCGTGAACTTTTTTCCGGCGCACTTTGGGATTGAAAGTCAATGGGAAATGTGATATGTGCCACACCATGATGCTGGAGAGCCGCACGACAGGCGAGATTGGTGATACCTTCAACATGGGCAGAACCCATCACCCGCGTATTATAAATCGCCACATCCATGAACACCTTGTCCAGGTCTACATCTTGCTGGGAATGGGTGTTAATCAGATCATGGTAATGGTGACCTGTAATCGCCAGCACAGGTTGACCATCCATCTTGGCGTCATAAAGACCATTGAGCAAATGTAGACCTCCAGGACCCGATGTGGCAAGGCAAACGCCTAACTTGCCCGTATATTTTGCATAGGCACAAGCCATAAACGCGGCGCTTTCTTCATGGCGTACCTGAATAAAGCGGATTTGGTCTTGGCGTTTGCGTAGGGCTTCCATGATGCCATTAATGCCATCACCTGGCATGCCAAAAATGACGTCAACGCCCCAACTTTGCAGGGTTTCAATCAATACATCAGATGCGGTAACTGTCATAATTAATTGGTTTGTACTATACTCCTCTTTTCATACCCATTTCGTCTGGGCATCCATGGTTTTGGCAATGGGAAAATCGGTGTCCAATAAAGCCATGTTGGATATCCGAAGTGTCCCACTCGATTATCCGTTTGATTGCCAAAGCAATTTTGCTAATGATATTCGATTTTAATTTCCCAGCTTATCTATCTAAAGGTTTAAACTCACATTTTGTATTTCAACTTGAAGTGTGTTTTGTAGTACAATGAGTGATGGTAATTCCAGCCAAATAATAACTGGAAAAACCCTGAAAATGATAATCACTCTCGCTTCGGCTATCTGTAGTAGTACATCTGAATAAAAATAAACATCAAGCTTAATCCTGTAAGAGTTTTAGTGCTAATCTGCCAATTTTATCATCATTAATGTCGCTGGCTTGGTGACACAAACGATCAAGAATCCTAAAACAATACCACAATACTTAGGGACGGATTAAAATCACGTCCCTTCATGTCTTTCTACAAAGTTCAGTTCTCAATAAACATTTGCAATGAGCTGTCCGCCCTGTAAACACCATCCATTACGCGACAACGTTTTGAGGATTGCCTTCGGCAAATGTGTCAATATTTTCAACTGTTGTATCTATAATCCGCTGAACAGCTTCCCTGGTATTAAAAGCACTGTGAGGAGTAACAATCACATTCCGTAAACGCAGTAAAACATGATCCGCCAGTAAGGTTTCTAAATCGTGCTGTTTGCGATAAACCGATCGCAAGAGTTCGGCTTCCTCACGCATTACAGGTTCTTCGGGTAGTACATCCAAACCAGCCGCAGCCACTTTTCCCTCAGCCAACGCCTGCAATAGGGCATTGATATCAACTATAGGTCCACGAGAGGTATTAATTAAAATAACACCATCTTTCATCGCGTCAAATTGTTCAGTAGAAATGAGATGATGAGTTTTCGGATTGGCGGGAACATGTAAGGTGACAATATCGGCAGCAGATAAGACGTCTTTCATCTCAGCATACCGAAACCCCAGCCGCGACGCCAATTCTTCTTTTGGCTTCACATCAAATGCCACAACCTCCATGCGAAACCCCTTGGCAATTTCAATCACGCATTGTCCAATATTTCCTGTACCAATTACACCTAAGGTTTTACCTCGCAAGTCGAAGCCTTGAAGCCCGACCTGGGAAAAATCACCTTTGCGAGTGCGATCAGTCGCCTCAATTAAATTATGGCTAAGGGCTAATAGCAGTGCAAAAACATGTTCAGCGACAGTATTCTCACCGTAGGTGGGTACGTTGCAGACTTTTATGCCATGGTCTTGGCAATAGTCAGTATCAATGTGGTCAAAGCCTGTTGATCGCGTGGCGATCATTTGCAGATTGTTGAATTGTTTTAAAACATCTGTACTTAAATCTGAGTAGATAAACGTGGAAATAATATCGGCATCTGCATAGTGGCTAGCGTTGTCTGTAGTTAGTGACTGCTCCACACATTCAACTTGATGGAAGGGACTCAGTTTTTGAAAGATATCCTGTTCCCAGGATTCAACATTGAAAGCAATGATTTTCATAATTTTACCTTCTATTGCTTAAGTTGGCTTTTGGGGATGAATTCATGAGATGAGATATTGATGCTCTATTATCTTCAACTTTTGGCTGTATGGTTTCTATCTCAGGGTATAAACTTCCCTAGAGGATGACGAAGGGCGGGTTTTGTTGAGAGGTTATCGGTGAGTATCAAAATTAAATGGCTAAACCCGCCCCTACAATTACTACTTTTTGTGACTGTTAACTGGGGGTAGACAAACCGACGCTCTCAGCGTCTGCTTGAGGTTTGAGCGGTAGCTCTACGGTAAAAGTAGCTCCTTTTCCCTCGCCATCACTTTCGCACCACACAGTTCCCCCATGCAGTTCAACCAAGTGACGCACAATTGCTAATCCTAATCCTAGTCCGCCATGGGAACGAGTTATTGAGCCTTCGGCTTGGCGAAAGCGGTCAAAAATGTAAGGCGCAATGTCAACTGATATCCCCTTACCCGTGTCTTGCACCCGAATTTGTACCGCATTTTCTAACCATTCCAAATAAATCTTGACTTGTCCGTGAGTTGGGGTAAACTTAATCGCATTCGACAACAGATTCCATACAATTTGTTGTAAGCGATCGCTATCCCCCTCGATTACCGTCTGGCTTGGTTCTAAAAATGAGTCAATCTGAATACTTTTAGCGTCAGCGGCGGGTTGTAAGGTATCAATTGCGGCGTTGATAACCTGCTGCAAGTCAACCGGGATCACAGTTAAGCGTAAGTTACCGCGAATAATCCGCGACACATCCAGCAAGTCATCAATAAGCTGGGCTTGAGACTTAGCATTGCGTTCAATTACTTCTAACGCCCGCTCAAGCTTGTCTGAACTCAACTGCTTTCTCCGCAAGAGTCCCGCCCATCCTAGTATTGCATTCAGGGGCGTTCTCAATTCATGGGATAGGGTGGCTAAAAATTCATCTTTTAAGCGATTCGCGGTTTCGGCTTCAGCCCGGGCGGCTTGTTCACTCTTGAGCAATTGAGTCCGTTCTGCTTCCACTTGCTTGCGCTGGGTAACATCTTCAATCGCGCCTTCATAATACATAACTTCGCCCTGAGCATTACGAATAGCACGAGCATTATAGCGTACCCAAATCATAGTATTATCACACCGACGCATCGGTATTTCCAAGTCTCGTACTACTCCTTCGCAGTCTATCTGACTTTGCCATAAACGATTGGCTTGGGTATCAACAAGGTGCTTGGATATATTTGTGTCCAGCAAGGCTTGTAGACTGGGATATCCTAACAGTTGCAACAGGGTTGGATTGGCTTCAATAATTTGACCCGTTGGTGTCATCCGGTAAAGTCCAATGGGTACGCTTTCAAAGAGTTGTTGATATCGTTGTTGCATCTCTTTGAAGGCTTGATGTTGCTTAGATCGCTCCCAGGCTGCTCGCACGGCGGCGGCAAGACGAGTATAATGTCGAGGGGATTTAATAATATAATCGTCCAGTCCTGACTTCATCGCTTCGACAGCAACTTCTTCGTTTCCTGTCCCGGTAAACATGACTACAGGGCAATCTGGATACTGCTGTTTGACTTGGTGGAGTACGTTTAAACCATTGCTCCAACGTAAGCTATAATCGGTGATGACGATATCAAACTTTTGCTCGGCTAATGCCTGTTTGAGTTGGCTGATATCAGTAATCTCTTGAGACTGTAAATGGTCAAACTCCTGCTCTAGTCGGCGTAGCGCTAATATGCGATCGTCGGGGTTATCGTCAATGAGCAGGATTCTTACGGGATTGTCATTTGTCATTTTTCAGGGAATAGGGAACAGGGAATAGGGAACAGGGAATAGGGAACAGGGAATAGGGAACAGGGAATAGGGAACAGGGAATAGGGAACAGGGAATAGGGAACAGGGAATAGAGAATTTATAATTCAGACTAACGGTTTTTCGTTGAACATTAACCAATATAGGTCAAGAGTACGAATCATTTCTAAAAAATCATGAAAGTTTACAGGTTTCACTAAATAAGAATTTGCGCCCATATCATACGCTTTATTAATGTCCGGCGTTTCTCTGGATGCCGTTAATACCACAACTAATAGACGTTTTAACTGAGATTGCTGTCGAATCCAAGCTAAAACTTCTAGACCAGATTTACGAGGTAGTTTTAAATCGAGTAAGATAAGAGTTGGAATAGGATGGGATTTTAGGTTATTATACGGTGCTTTGCGATCTAGGTAACTGATTGCCTCTTCTCCATTTGTGACAACTTGCAATGAATGAGGTAAATCGAGGCGTTTAAATGCACGCTGAATTAAAAAAACGTCATTATCATCATCTTCAACGAGTAAAATATCGGCAGGTTTGCTACTCATAATCTTCTCCATAAAACTTACTCAAAACCTCACATACTGAGGGGAACAGGTTTCGTCACTTAAGTAGGTTGGTGGAAATAAACTTAACTAGATTAAGTTATGTAAACAAGCCTCAAACCCTTACTGTTCCCTGTTCCCTGTTCCCTAATCTCCACCGCTAACTTTAATTGTGTCCACCTACTTATTGGTTTACAGCCAAACCTGATCGGTCAAAATCGCCCCTATTCCATAATAGAGATGTCATGACACGTCTCTACTTTTTGCGCCTCAATCCAAAATCGGCTTCCCTGATGGAGTGATGATTCAACGCCCGAACGCCCTCCTAGACGTTCCATACCCTTACGGACAAGGGCTAAACCAATACCACTACCGGGATAGTGTTCACGACCATGTAAGCGTTCAAATACCAGAAAAATCTTGTCTTGGTATTCCGGTTCAATGCCAATTCCATTATCCTTGATCCAGAGTCGTATCCATGTACTACCATTAACGTCTTTTCGTTCTTCTGCCCACACCTGTATCTGAGGCTGTACTTTTTCCGGGACAAACTTGATCGCATTAGCCATCAAATTTGATACAACTTGCATAAGTGTAGCACGATGACCCAAAACCTCTGGTAGAGGGATGACCCCTTTCTCGGCTACCTTAATTTGGGTATTTGTGTTTTTAATCAGTTCCTGGAGTTGGAAGAGGACTTCTGACACAATGGAGTCTAAACTAATCGGTTTTAGGGGAAATTCTAGACGCCCTAAGCGACTATATTCGAGTAAATCTTGGATCATTGTATCCAAACGCTGGGCAGCCGTAGTAATCCGTTGAGTATAGTCTAAACCGATTGAATCTAATTGGGAACCACAGTCTTCAACTAAGGCATTAGCAAACCCTTGCATTGCCCGTAACGGCGCTCTGAGATCGTGGGAAACGGTGTAGGAAAATGCTTCGAGTTCCGCATTGGTGGCTTGCAATTCCTGAGTTCGTTCAGTGATCCGTTCTTCGAGTTCGATGGTGTAGCGTTTAAGCTGCTGTTGTAATCGGGATTGAGCGATCGCGATCGCGAGTTGATTTGCCACTTCTTGGACAATCGTTCTATATTCCTCATTATCGTCATTTTCTCCCTGACAGTCTAGGTTGATTGTCCCGATTAATTCCTGCTTACTTCTGAGTGGAATAATCTGGAAACAGTTCGCGTTTCTTGAGAGCAATGCTTGGACAATAGGTCGCAATAAATTCACCGTTTCTGACGGTTTAAGTTGATGAATTTTACCGTCATTTAATTGGGCAATTTCTTCGGTAAAATGTTTTATGTCAATTGTTGTTCCAGCTAGGGTTTCCATCTCACCGTCAGTGGCGAGGATCGTGGCTTGCGACGAGTCCCAATCAAACACCACGACACTCAGATGACGACACGATAGCAGGGATGTTAAACCTGTTAACGCCACTTGCGCGATCGCCGGCGGCGGTTGTTCAGCGAGAATGGCTTGGTCAAGGGTTTGTAAGGTTTGCAGGCGGTCAATCGTTTGTCGCAATTGAATTTCAAGCTGCTTGCGCTGAGTAATGTCAAAGGTAAAGCCGAGGATTTGCACAATTTGCCCTAACTCGTTCAACATCGGCACATACTTAATTACGGTGGTGAAGGGGTTAGTATTCGGTAAGGTAATTGTGGCTTCTACCATCTGGGGAGTGCGGGTTTTTATCACCCGCTTGAGTGTGGGTAAATACGGATCAGTAACCTCCGGCGACCAAATTTCTTCATCCCTGTATCCCAGATAATCCGTTAATGATTTGCCTGTGCGCTCAAGGGTTGTCGTATTCACAAAAATAAACCGTCGTTGAGCATCATAGATGACCAACATATCCGGACTATGATTTACCGCTAACCGGAATCGTTGTTCACTCTGACGCAGGGCTTTCTCAGTGCGTTTGTATGCGCTAATATTATGATTAACTTCTAAGATAGCTAAGGGGTTACCTTGATGATCTTGCTGTAATGTCCAACGACTCGCCACGGTAATTTGAGTCCCATCCTGTGTCGTTTGAATTAACTCACCGGGCCAATATTCTTGATGCCATAATTGAGCCTGAATGTCGCTTAACGCCTGGGGAAAAATCGTGTGCAGCAATTGGTGAGCATTTTGTCCAATAGCGTCCTGACTACTCCAACCATACAAACGTTGCGCTCCCTGATTCCAGTAGGTAATTCTGCCCTCCAGATCCCGCACGATAATCGCATCATTGGCTAAATCCAGTAGTTGAGCTTGTTGGCGCAGTCGTTCTAGGGCTAATTTTTGGGCGGTGACATCGGTTTGTACTCCCAGAAAGTGAGTCAATTTTCCCTGGGAATTTCGCACGGGTGAGATATAGAGATCGTTCCAAAACACAGAACCATCTTTACGATAGTTCCGCAAGGTTACTTTACACTCTCTTTCAGTGGTAATCGCCTGTCGTAATTCCTCAAGTTGGACTTGATTGGAGTCATCTCCATGCAAGAAACGACAGTTACGACCGAGTATTTCTGAGGCGCTGTAACCTGTGAGTCGTTCAAACCCAGAATTGACAAAAATAATCGGGTTATCCGGTTGATGAGGATCACTAATTAAAATGCCATTGCTACTCGCATTAACCGCACTCTCCAATATCCGCAATCGTTCCCCTTGTTGACAACGGTCAATTGCTGCACCGAGAATATTCGCGATCGCCTGCAAAAAGTTAATGTCATCTTGACTAAACTGGCGGCAACCTGTACTATGAATGCCTAAAATACCAAAGGGTTGACTATCGGGGGTGGGCATCGTATCCCAATGTTTAAGAGTCCCAGGCTTCGCCAATGAGAGTCCCGGAATAATCACACTCATCCCACTGACAACCCCATGGTCACGTAATAGAGGTGGAGCCGAAAATCGCGATTCTGTTCGCAAATCTTCGACCACGATTGCTTCTTGAGACAGGAGAGTATAGCCGGCTTGAGAATTGGTTTCCGTATCCACAGTAGCTTGACCGACTAAGCCAACCTGCCAACCTACACCCGCCCGTAACAATAAGGCTTTACCATGAGGAAGTAATTCCAGGACTTTGGCATAGTCTACGTCGAGAGTTTTTGCCAAAAGAGTCACCGCACAATTCATTAACGAATCAATGTCAATCCCCCTTAAGGCATATTGACTAAACCGCACAATTGTTGTTTGCTGAGTGACCCTAGCTTGGAGTGTCGCGATCAGTTGCAGGTTCTGGGAAATGGTGATCGGTGGAGTCGCTTCTAGCCCAAAAGATTGAGACTTTAGCTTAGGCGCTAACGCAGAACGAACGGCTGTCACCAATTTTTTATAATGGGACGGCGATTTGATAATATAGTCATCTATACCCGCTTTCATTGCCATTACAGCGAGTTCTACACTGTCTTGACTGGTGAACATAATAAATGGACAAGTGGGTTGCAGGCGTTTAACCTGCTTAAAGACCGCTATACCTGTTGTCCAAGGAAGTTCATCGTCCGCGATCGCGATATCGAAATGACCGTCTAAAAGTACCTGATTTAGGTCTTTAGCATTGGTCGGCTGGGCGACGTGCAGTGCGGAAAACTCTTGCTGCAATTGACGAATGATTAAGGCTCGTTCATCTGGGTCCTCATCAATGAGGAGCAGATGCACAGGAGTGTTAATCACAATTTGCCAAGTTTATTTAGAGTAGAGACGTACCATGGCACGTCTGGGAGCAGGAGAGATATATTACATATTACTATAGAAGAATCCTGTTGCCACTGGAAACTAAAGAGACTCTCATCACCATATCGCATTATCATCCACCCGATCTCTGACTTTTGGAAGAAGTTGGGACTTTAATGCTTTATTTCCCTTCATTTCCCTTCATTTCCCTTCCCTTCATTGCGCCAGATGCGGTGAAAACGAAGAAACTTCCCATGGCGAGTAAGCCCAGTAGAGGAGGTGGTTCCGGAACCGTAGCCGCCGCCGCTGACTTAAATTCCGCTTGCGCTGCTGCAACTGATTTTCCATAACCTTGGATGTATTCAAACGAAGCGGTGTCATCCGCCGCCAGAAGTACATCTTTTCTACCAATGTGTATACCAACATCGGCAAAGGTTCCATTCGGATCAGAGGGAGTATTCAAGAAAGTATTTAACTCAAACCCATTATTGATAGATAAACCCAGATCTGCACCAACGGTCGCTTTAGTGTCTAATGAACCTAAAATAACTGTTAGACCCCCCAACTCGGTTGCTTGACCCACCGTGGCAATTCCGGCAGCCGTGTCCAGTGTAAATACATCATTAAATGTCTCGAAGCCATGGCATTGATCAATCCCTTGGTCGGGGTCAAACGTATCAAAATATCGAAGCTCAACGGCTGAACCATTATTCACTAAATCGGTTTTAACCAGCAAAGCATTGAGTTCATCTATTAGGGAATAGGTACGCCTAAAATCAACAGTCGCGCCGCCTCCTGTATAAGTCCCTGTCACGACGACCGATTCACCCGCTTTGGCAACGGTAACAGGTTGTTCAGTGATTCCTGTGGTTGTGTTTCTTGTAAACGTAGCGGGATTCGCTCCATTCTGGAAGCCAAAATCAGAGACTGGATTTCCGGGATTAAAGAAGTCGCTACGGAAGAAACTTTTTTGATCAAATATAAGTGCATCAATTGCCCCGTTATCATCCCTAATCGTTACCTCTAATGAACCATTACTGAGAGTAACGGCTGCAGATGAGGAGGTGAAGCTAAGTCCTGCGAGAATTGTTCCCATTAAGGGTAGACATTTCGTGAAGAAGGGAGTCGAGAATTGGGTCATCCATTTTTTACAGGTATTCATAGGGGCAAACTTTTCTAGCCGAGTTCTTTTACTCATTACTCAGTTTCAACTTGCCCTTTTTATGTATAGTTTTGTAAAAAATATATTACAAATAATTAACTTTTATAATTTATCGATAAAATCAGCCCGTGTTTGACTTCTGAATAAGGGCGGGTTTTGTTGTTCAGTTATCGGCTTCTTATTGAGTTTTAGTCCCTAAACCCGCCCCTACAATTGACAGACGTGCCATGGCGCGTCTCTACTTCCCCTACTCCTGTGCATGTACAAAAAGGCATGATCTATCCCTAGTAGGAGAATTCCCCCGACAAGTTTGGGTAAACTGCACAGGAGATGAGTACCGCTACCGTGGCAGTCAAAATTTCCTGTAATGTAATTTGAATATTAATAAATCATGACAATAACCACTTCAACGCCCAAAGCGTCTTTATCTCAACCGGACATTCCCGTAGCCCAAGTCCGGCAAAATCAGGGATCAGAACTGGACGCGATCGCGAAATATCGCCGTGCTGCTAACTACCTAGCGGCGACTCAAATTTATCTCAAAGATAATGTTCTCTTACGCGAACCCTTAAAACCTGAGCATATCAAAGATCGTTTACTGGGTCACTGGGGGACTTGTCCCGGTATTAACCTAGTCTATGCCCATCTCAACCGACTGATCCGGCGTTACGATGCCAACATGTTTCTGGTGACCGGACCCGGACATGGTGCGCCCGCTAACCTTGCCAATCTTTACCTAGAAGGATCGTTACGGGATTACTATGATGACCTTAGCTTCGATGAAGCTGGAGTGCATCGGTTAGTCAAGCAGTTTTCTTGGCCCGGTGGCTTTCCCTCTCACCTGTATCCGGGGATTCCGGGTACGATTCACGAAGGCGGAGAACTAGGCTACGCTTTGGCGACAGCATTTGGGGCGGTAATGGATAACCCGGATCTAGTCGTCGCTTGTATTGTTGGCGATGGTGAGTCAGAAACTGGACCCACCGCTACAGCATGGCATGGTAATAAATTCATTGATCCGGCTGAATCTGGGGCAGTTTTACCGATTTTGCATCTGAATGGGTACAAAATTGCCAGCCCGTCTATTTTTGGCACGATGAGTGATCAGGAATTGCTACATCTGTTTACCGGGTACGGCTACCAAGTGCGAATTGTCGAAGATGAGGACTTGGATGCCGATATGTATGCTTCAATGGATTGGGCATATCAAGAAATCAGTCGGATTCAACAAGCCGCCCGTTCTGGGAACCGCCTCAGCAAACCCCGTTGGCCCCTAATCATCTTGCGATCGCCCAAAGGATGGACAGGGATTAAAGAAGCCGATGGTGTACCGATTGAAGGGAATTTCCGGTCTCACCAAGTTCCCCTCAAAGGGGTTAAAAGTAATCCCGAACATCTAGAACTGCTGGAAAATTGGTTCCGTTCCTACCATCCAGAGGAACTCTTTGACGAACAAGGACAACCCCTACCCGACATTTTAGACCAATGTCCCCAAGGGGAACGGCGCATGGGCAGCAATCCCCACACCTTCGGCGGGCGTATGCGTCAACCCTTAGATTTACCGGATATTTTTAACTATGCTGTCCCGGTAGAACATCCCGAAGCTGGCGAAGGGTGTAAACGGGGTGAAAGAAGTGTGAGTAATACCTACAGAGTCGGACAATATCTCCGGGATGTGATTCAGGAAAATCCCAGCACCTTCCGGATTTTCTGCCCCGATGAACTCGAATCCAACCGCCTTTACAAAGTCCTCGACGTGACTCAGCGTAACTATCAGTGGCCCACCGAAGCCTTTGATGGCGAGATTGGACCCGATGGGGGACGGATTATTGAATTGCTGAGTGAACATACCTGTCAGGCATTTTTACAAGGGTATCTCCTCACCGGACGACATGGTTTATTCCCCTCCTACGAGGCATTTTTGGGCATTGTCACCACGATGATGGATCAGTATGCCAAGTTCTTAAAATACTCCAAAGAATTTCCCTGGCGTCCCCCTGTATCGTCCCTGAATTACTTGGAAACTTCAACCCTGTGGCGACAGGAACATAATGGGTTTTCTCATCAAAATCCGGGCTTTATTAATAGTGTCTTAGATCAGCAAGCCGACTATGCACGGGTGTATTTACCCCCCGATGCCAACTGTCTTTTGAGTACGGTTGACCACTGCTTGCAGAGTACAGGCTATGTCAATTTAGTCATCGCCAACAAAAATCCTCTACCGCAATGGTTATCCATGGAAGACGCGATCGCCCATTGTCGGGCGGGCGGTTCAGTGTGGCAATGGGCAAGTATCGATGATGGGGTTGATCCGGATGTGGTAATGGTGGGAATTGGCGATTGTCCCATGTTAGAAGTCATGGCAGCCGCGCAAATCCTCAGAAATGAATTACCGGAGTTACGGATACGAGTGGTTAATGTGACAGACTTATTAATTCTGGAACAAAATTCCACTCATCCTCATGGGTTAGATGATGATATGTTCACTGCCCTATTCACCCCGGATAAACCCGTGATTATCAACTTCCACGGTTATCCGTCACTGATTAAACAAATGTTGTTTGGGCGTCCAACGATTGGGCGATTCCATATTAATGGCTACCGGGAAGAAGGGACAACCACTACACCCTTTGATATGCAAGTCCGCAATGGTACAAGCCGTTATCATTTAATTATGCAAGGGATTCGTTTAGCGGCACAGAAGAATCCGCGTGTGTCCGCACGGGCAAATGATCGGGTGCGTCACTATGAATATGTACTAGCGGCTCATGGGCAGTATATCTGTGAGCATGGCGAAGATCCTGAAGAGATTACCAATTGGCAGTGGTGTTAATTTGGTCATTGGTCATTGGTCATTGGTCATTTGTTAGGCAATAGGCAATAGGATTAAGATTCATCTGTAGGGGCGGGTTTCAACTTATGTTACAGCCCTCACCCCCAGCCCCTCTCCCAAGCTTGGGAGAGGGGAGCAAGAGGGAAGCTGTGTAGCAATAGGCAATAGGCAATAGGCAATAGGGTTAATATTCGTCTGTAGGGGCGGGTTTCACTATTATCCTTTTTGGCGCACCTAGATTGGATTAAACCCGCCCCCGCCCCACCCTTCATTTAATTTGTTATCCGAATCACCGATGAAAGTTTTAGTATTAAACGCGGGTTCTAGTACCCAAAAAAGTTGTTTGTATGAAATTGGCGAATCTTTACCCAATTCTCCGCCAGAACCAATATGGGAAGCCAAAATTGAGTGGACTGGACAATCCGATACAGAAGGTTTAAAGGTTAAAACGTCTCAAGGACGATCTATAGAGGAACGCCTCCCCACCGATGATCGAATGAAGGCGATCGCTCAAATGCTGAATACCCTTTGGCGCGGTCAAACTCAAGTCATTTCCCAACTGAGTGACATTGATATAGTCGGACATCGGGTGGTTCATGGCGGCGATAAATACAGTCAACCGACGCTTATCAATACTGAAGTGAAAGATGCGATCGCGTCTCTGTCTCCCCTAGCGCCATCCCACAATCCAGTCAATCTAGAAGGAATTGAGGCGATTGAGAATATTTTGCCCGATATACCCCAAATAGCGGTATTTGATACCTCATTTCATGGTCAAATGCCCTTACCTGCTGCGATTTATCCAGGCTCTAAAGACTGGCTGGATCAAGGAATACGTCGTTATGGTTTTCATGGGATAAGTCATCAATATTGCCTGGAACGAGTTGCCCAGTTATTGGAAAAAGAGGCTAAATCATTACGAGTGATTACCTGTCATTTAGGCAATGGGTGTTCCTTAGCCGCCATCCGGGATGGTATCAGTATTAATACAACTATGGGTTATACACCTTTAGAAGGATTAATGATGGGTTCGCGTTCCGGTTCCATTGACCCATCGATTCTGATTCAACTGATGCGACAGGGGTATAATGCGGATCAATTAGAGCATTTATTGAACAAAGAATCGGGATTAAAAGGATTATCGGGTGTAAGTAGTGATATGCGCCAAATCAATGACGCGATCGCGGCGGGTAATGAACAAGCTAAACTTGCCTTGGATGTTTATATCCACCGCTTGCGCTTCTATTTAGGGGCAATGCTAACATCTTTAGGCGGATTAGATGTATTAGTCTTTGCAGGTGGAGTTGGCGAACATCAAGCCTCTGTGCGATCCGCAGCCTGTGACGCCTTAGCATTTTTGGAACTTAAAATCGACTCAAATAAGAATGAAACAAATCCTGTAGATACCGATATTTCCACAGAAGATTCAAGCGTGCGCGTTTTTGTGATTCATACCCAAGAAGATTGGGCGATCGCGCAATCTTGTTGGAACATAGTTAAAGCGTCGGCTAAGTAATCAAAATCTGTAGGGGCGGGTTTAGCCACTAAAACGACTTGTCATATCATGTCCGGTTGAATATGTCCGGTTGAATACCCTAAAATAGTGTCCAAAGAGGGTTCAATCGGAGTTCAAGCGCTTGTTAATCTGGTTCATCAGTCCAGTGAACAGCGCACCTGCCATTAAAAGACCGATCGCAGGCGTAAAGACAGGGTTCCACAAGCTATACCACAGGTCTAATCCCAGGGAAACACCCACCGATCGCCCCAACAGTGCGATCGCAAACCAAAAGAAGCTGAATAAAACCAGGAAAAAATCAGCCACTAATAACTGATTCAGCCAATAGATAAGTTTGTCTTTCATAATAGGGAAGTATTGATCAGACGATAGAATGTGAATGGCGCAACGTCAATGCCGACTATACAATCAAGGACTTGTACCTTACACCGTCGCCTGGGAACAACAGCGATCGCTGTGGTCACAACGGATTAACGATCCCACCCTTGATGATGTTCTCTTATTACTGGAACATCCGCCAGTTTATACGTTAGGTCAAGGTGCTTCTTTAGACTTCCTCAAATTCAACCCCCCAGAAGCTGACTGGGAGGTTCACCGCATCGAACGGGGAGGTGAAGTCACTTACCATTGTCCCGGTCAACTCGTCGGCTATCCCATTCTCAATTTACGCCATTATCAGCAAGATTTACACTGGTATCTGCGGCAGTTAGAAGCCGTCTTAATTGAGGTGTTGGCGGTTTATGGACTCAAAGGCGATCGCGAAACCGGGATGACGGGCGTTTGGCTAGAGGGATGTAAAGTAGCAGCCATTGGCATTAAAGTCAGTCGTTGGATTACCATGCATGGCTTTGCCCTCAATGTTTGCCCCGACTTAAGTGGGTTTGGACGCATCGTCCCTTGTGGAATTGCCGATAAACCCGTGGGTAGTCTTGCCCAGTTTATTCCTGATCTTACCGTAGACCAAGTCCGCCCCGTGGTAATCGCCAAGTTTGCCGAGGTTTTCCATGTTTGTTATCGTTGATATCCTCCACCCTTTTCAGCACAAACGCCACATCACATATTTAAGACTTACGCAAAGGCTCGATCTGTAGTGGGCTGACCCACCTAAAATGAATGGCACTGAAATAAGCCTTGTCAGATCTCCAAAACCCTTGATATGCCGTAGGGTGGGCATTGCCCACCAGACTTAAGTCAGTGACATTCCACCTAAAATGGTGAATTAGAATCGTAGGGGCGCACCGACGTGCGCCCAATTTAACCATCAATCTATTGCACAATTTTAGCTGGGTCACGGCGCCATCGTGTGTTAACGTAGTGGCGTGACCGGGTTAAAATAGGACTTTGTTTGTAGTAAGCACGAAGAGTGCTTTAACGCCTAGCTGGAGTTGGCTCAAGCCCTCACTACGAACCAAATCTATTTCACCATTTTAGGTGGGTCACGCCAGTAGCGTAACGCACTAACTTGTGTAGCAGCAATTTTAATTGCCGCCTCAGGGGGTAATAAAGGCGGATTTGAGATTAAATCATGACAAAATCACCTTGACTAATTTGACTGACTTGAATTCCAATTAGAGTTGCCAATACTTCACCACTGTTCTCAACAGAAATCAATGTATTGTCTTCGACTTGAACAATCAGCAGTTGACTGAATGTTAAACCTGATTCCAAACCCAAGACATCTTCACCGACTTGAAAATCAAAAATTGTATCTATCCCGGAATCAGCGATTAATTGAAATTGGTCAGCCCCTTGATTCCCGTACAGTTGATTTATCCCTGTACCACCACTAATAATGTCATTCCCAGCACCGCCGAAGAGGTTATCGTCAGAGTTACCTCCGATCAGGGTATCATCACCGTGATCTCCAACTAACCAATCAATACCATCACCACCGTAGAGACGATCATTTCCACTATCGCCCCGAATCAGATTAAAGCCGCTATTCCCAACAAGGATATCATCTCCGTCGTTTCCAAAGAGTTGGTCATTTCCTAGTCCGCCCTGAATAATATCATCTCCACTACCGCCGTGGATGATATCATCGCCGTTATCACCCATGAGTTTGTCATTGCCTGCATCACCCCAGAGGGAATCGTTATCATCTCCACCACTCAGGATATCATTAGCCGCCCCCCCCACGCAGTTCATCGTTACCCATGAATCCGAACAGGATATCGTTACCACTTCCCCCGGTGAGGGTATCGTTATTGGGTGTACCAAATAGGGTTAAATTGCTCACCGGATTAACCGTGATGGTTACTGTTGCGGTATCTGTATCTTGTCCATCGGTAATCGTGTAGTTAAAGGAATCTTCACCACTAAATCCTGGGGCGGGAGTATAGAGAAGATAATCGTCTGTGACATCATTGGGAGTTCCCCTTTGGTCACGAGTAATTGTACCCCCGTGGGTTGAGAAGATATCGAATGTATCGATATATAAGGTATCATCATCGAGAAGATCTGTATCATTTGCCAGAGTATTAATCGCGATGGCAGTATCTTCTTGAGTTGTCGCATTATCTGCAACGGCGACAGGAGTATCATTAACAGGATTAATGATTAAATTAACCGTTGTTCCTGCTGAATAGTTTGTCCCATCGGCAGCATTCCAGACAAAACTGGTATTACCACTATAGTTAGCATCGGGCGTGAATGTGAGAGTGTTTAAGTCAGTAATTGAGATATCTTGGTCAGGGGTAACGGTATTACCGTTCAAGG
Source organism: Coleofasciculus sp. C1-SOL-03 (assembly GCF_040220555.1). Taxonomy (NCBI): domain Bacteria; kingdom Bacillati; phylum Cyanobacteriota; class Cyanophyceae; order Coleofasciculales; family Coleofasciculaceae; genus Coleofasciculus; species Coleofasciculus sp. C1-SOL-03. The sequence goes on along the minus strand of NZ_JAVJUO010000218.1, from coordinate 11,363 downwards.
TAAGTGTGCCGTTTTGGGGTAAGGAAAGCAGTTTTATCGCGGTAAAGTCATCTCCTTCTGGGTCAAAATAGGCATTGATAAAGTCTGTATCGGTGAAGGTGATAGCACTATCTTCTTGTCCAATTTTGTTAAAGGGGTTGAGTGTGGGCGCATCATTAATTCCAGTAATCGTTACGGTAACAGTGGCAGTATTTGTGCGTCCTGTGCTATCACTAACCACATAATTAAATGTGTCAGTAGCCGTTTCCTGTGTAGTTAAATGGTTAAAGGCTGTACCAGGATTATAGGTAACGGTGTCATCGGCGTTGAGAGTGACGATACCTTGGCTAGTATTGGTTTCCAGGCGGTCAATGGTGAGAGTATCGCCATCCGGTTCTTGATCATTGGTGAGCGGATTAAAAATTAGGGGCGTATTTTCATCAGTGGTAATAGTATCGTTTTGCGTAATAGGAGGAAAGTTACTGGTATTGAGGAGGATAGAGACATTATCTGAATCATAGTTAGCCACCGCGAGATCCGGTTTGCTATCGTTATTGAAATCTCCAATCTCCACACCATAAGGACAACTCCCGACGTCCAATTCAATGGCATTGCTAAAATTTCCTAAGCCATTGCCTAACAAAACTGAAACATTGCTGGAGGAGTAATTAGTTGTGACAAGGTCTAGCTTACCATCGGCGTTAAAGTCTCCTAATGTAAGGTCACTAGGTGCAATTCCTACGTCAAAATAAGTTGTCGTACCAAAACCTCCTGACCCATTGCCTAACAAAACAGAGACATTATTGGAACCAAAATTGGCAACAGCCAGATCGAGTTGGCTGTCCAGATTGAAGTCTCCGATAACAAGGCGATCAGGAGTTGTTCCCACGCTGAAATGAGTAGCCGAAAAAAAACCACCCAACCCATTCCCTAATAGTACAGAAACAGTGTTAGAACCTGCATTTGATACAGCTAAATCCGGCTGACTATCTCCATTAAAGTCTCCAAAAGCTAAACTATAAGGATTCGTGTCTACCCCAAAGTTTGTAGCGGGACTAAAGCCACCAAAGCCATTACCTAATAGAACAGAAATATTATTAGAATTCCAATTAGTAACGGCTAAATCTAAGTTGTTGTCCAAGTTAAAGTCTTCTACGATAATCTGAGCAGGATTCGTTCCCACCGTAAAATCGCTAGCTGTGCTAAAGCCGCCAGCGCCATCCCCTAACCGTACTGAAACTTTGTTGATGCCATGTTTTGTTACGGCAAAATCCGGTTTGCCATCAGCATTGAAGTCTCCAACAGCAACGGATATAGGCTCATTTCCAACGTCAAAGTTGTTAGCAGCACTAAAGCTACCATCACCATTTCCGAATAGAACTGAAACATTGTTGGAAAACTGGTTAGCAACTACAATGTCTAAGTTGCCATCTAAATTGAAATCGGCTATCCCCATACCTGGACCACGAGGACTATCTCCCACGACAAAATTCGTGGCATCACTAAAAGAAACGGGAATCGCAGGTGGGTCAATTCCGGCGACTGTTACGGTGACAACTCCTGTATCGCTACCGCCATTTCCATCACTTACGGTGTAGCTGTATGTATCTGTAGCTGTTTCCCCAGCGACTAAAGACTGAAATGCTGTACCCGGATTATAGATAACTGTGCCATCTGAATTTAAAGTGACTGTTCCCTGAGTTTGAGTGGAATCAATAGTGCTGATACTGAGATTGTCACTTGTATCTGGGTCACTATCGTTATTTAAAATATCAATAGTAATCGCCCCATTTTCACTGGTTGTGGCACTATCGTCTACGGCAATGGGAACATCATTAACCCCAGTTACCGTTATCGTGACGTTGGCTGTATCTGTACCACCATTGCCATCACTGATGGTATAGTCAAATGTATCAGTAACCGTTTCTCCAACAGCTAAAGATTGGAAATCAGGATCAGGCGTATAGGTAATCGTGCCATCAGCATTCTGGGTCACAGTTCCCAAAGTATTTTGAGTCTCTAAACTCTCCAGAATCAGGCTATTATTATCCGCATCGCTATCATTAGCTAGAACATTCAATAGAATAGCCGTATCAGCGGGAGTGGTTATGGTATCCGTTTGGGCAACAGGCGCATCATTCACCGGATTTATCGTAATATTAACGGTTTCACCTGCACCAAATGGCAATCGGGGTATCATTGATGCCATTAACTGTTACGGTAACCGTTGCCGTGGCGGTATGATTATTGCCATCATCTAGGGTATAGGTGAACTCATCCGTGGTACTTTCACCAACACCTAAGGATTGAAACGCGGTGGCGGGACTGTAGGTAACGGTGCCATCGGGATTCAGTTGTACCGTACCTTGGGTATTGGCGGTATCAACAGCGCTAATTGTGAGCGTATCGGTACTGTCTAAATCACTGTCATTTGCCAACAGATTCAGAGAAATAGCCGAATCTTCAGTTGTGGTGAAGTTATCGTCATTGGCGATCGGTGGGAAGTTCGTGGTATTGAGGCGTAGAGAGATGTTATCGGAGTCTTGGTTAGCCACGAAAAAGTCGGGTTTACCATCTTGGTTGAAATCTCCAACTGCAATACCCTGGGGACCATCTCCGACCTGGAAATGGATAGCATCGTTAAAACCACCTGACCCATTTCCCAATAGTACCGAAACCGTGTCAGAGAGGTAGTTGGGGACAGCTAAGTCGGGGTTGCCATCACTATTGAAATCTGTCACACTGATCCAAGCAGAGGGATCAAACCCCACAGCAAAGCTGGTAGCCGACCCAAACCCGCCAGAGCCATTACCCAATAGGACAGAAACGTTGTCGGAACCGTAGTTTGACACGACGAGGTCGAGTTTCCCATCCTGGTTAAAATCCTCTACCGCTAAACCAATGGGATTTGTCCCAGCGACAAAGTGAGTGGGAATGCCAAAACCACCTGTTCCATCCCCTAAAAGGACAGCAACTTTGTTAGGCGTGAAGATTCTGAGTGCTATATCTTGGTTCCCATCAGCATTAAAATCAGCAACAACAACGCTATTGGGATTAGTCCCCCCTACGTCAAAGTTGGTAGCCGTGCCAAAACCCCCGGTTCCATTCCCTAACAGCACCGAGACGTTGCTAGAACCACCGTTGGTGACCACTAAATCCAGCTTTCCATCCGCATTCAAATCGGCAACTTCCAAGTACCTGGGTTGAGTCCCCACACCAAAGTTCGTCGCGGCACTAAACCCCCCAACTCCATTCCCCAAAAGCACTGAAACATTATCAGAGTCGTAATTCGTCACTGCCAAGTCCAGGTTGCCATCAGCGTTGAAATCCGCTACCGTGATGTCATAAGGAGCCGTTCCTACCGTCAATGATGGGGCAGTACCGAAGTTTCCGATACCATCGCCCAAGAGAATAGAAACGTTGTTTGCCAGATTGTTAGCAACAGCTAAGTCGAGATATCCATCGCCGTTATAGTCTCCAGTACCAATGGCAATTGCACCATCCCCGGTGGAGAATTTTTTGTCAGCAGCAAAACTCAGAATACTCATAGTCCCAGTCCCCCGATCGCAGCGTTAGTGAGAACTTGAGTCTATAGTAATCATTTATACAGATTTTAAGCGGGAAATTTGATTAAATTTCGCAAAAATTTAATCCGTTTAATAAAATTACTTAAAACTATAGAATTCCTGTAAGTATTCTTCATTAAATTTTGCGTAGTGCCATCATCTGTGGTGTAGCTGCGTAAGTCCTAGTTTCATACCATGCCATCTATCTATAGCAATCCTAAATAGGTTGTGAAAAATCAAAAAATAGAAAAAAGCTTTGAAACTCTTTCCCATTGCCCATTCCCGAAAATTATCAGATTTTTGGACACGACTCAAATAGGATTGCTATATATTAATTGAATTAGCGAATAAATCAAATTCAGCAGCCTCTACTTATATAGGAAAAAACAACCTTAGGTCAGATTTTCCGAACAGCGAGTCGCTAAGAACTTATTCAAATCAGCATAGGTTCCGGCATAAGTAGTAGTTGGCTTATCATACCCTTTGAGAGTCACAATATGTTGTTTAAAGCCCAGCTCGTGGTATCCTAACTCTTCTAGATACTGATAGGTATCTTCTCCCAACGCAATATCCAGACCAATTTGTTTCGTCGCCGATTCCAGACGAAACGCGGCGTTCACCGTATCACCAATGGCGGTATAATCCGGGCGATCGCCACTACCGGTATTTCCCACCATCGCATACCCCGTATTCACTCCCGTACCAATGCGTAGGGGGAAGGGTAGGGGGTATTGACTGGAAAGAGAGGCGGTCATCCGGTGCAAATCGCTAACCGCTTGCAATACATTCAGGGCTTCGTCTTTACTCACCCCTTTATGTCCATGAAACCAAATTGCCATTACCGCATCGCCAATATATTTATCCACCCAACTTCCCGATTTGCGGATAATATTTCCCGATTGGCGAAACCAGGTGCCAATCACAGCCGAGAGAATCTTTTCATCCAGTTGGCGAGTCAGAACCGTAAAATCGCGAATATCCACCACCATCACCGACATCAGGCGGCGCACATGTAACGTAGAGGTTAGCGTTTCACTACTCGGAGGTTGGGTATAGTCGCGATCGCGGGTATCGGATGGCGAGTGAAATTCCAGTTCAGTCTGACCAAACATTAGCCGATCGCCATTTCGTAATGTCACCGGAATACTCACACGGCGTCCATTCACGAAAGAACCATTGCGACTTCCTAAATCAATCAGATAGAAATCACCAGTTTCCGTACACTGTAACATCGCGTGATTTCGGGAAATCCAACGATCTGAGAGCACAAAATTATTATCATCTCCGCGACCAACCGTCCAGCAGTTACTACCCACCAGGGGGAGGTAGCGGTTACCAGTCTCAGTCGGTAGAAGTAAATAGGGAGTGGATCGTAGAGTCACCACAGGCACAGAAGCAACGACGGGTTAAAAAGTAAACAGAGGATTAAGTTTATATCCTAGTAGATGCATTCTGAAGCCAAACGAGTGATTCCGGAAACTTCACTGCCCACCTTGTCCAATGTCAATATTTGTTTACTGTAGACATTCATGAGTTTTTATTGCAGTGTAGCTGCTAGCCAAAATAGGCTATCTACCAAAATTGTACTCAATACTGCCCCACTAAATGCCCACCACGGCAATCGTCCCCGGGTCAATGCCCCACATCCTACTAATCCTAGTGTACATCCTAAAACCGCTGCCCAGCTAATTCCCCAAGGGGTTTGCACTTGGGCGATCGCCTCTTGCAAAATCGGGGTGATCAAGGCTGGATCAACGTCCATGATTTGACGCCAGTAGGGAATCAAATCCGTTAAATAAAAATATACATCGGTGAGAGCCGTCCCGAACAGAGAACCCAGGTAAAACAAATTACCTACAGCGCCTCTACCCCGCCATAACCCCCATAGGGCAAACGGTAGACCAATGGCTTCGATGGGTAAATGTAACAGAGGTTCAGCCCGCAGCCAGCCCCAATAAATTGAACCGGCTAGCCAGCACCAACTAAAACCCAGTAACAAATCTCCCCATACTCGCAGGGTTGGATGCGCCAGTAGCTTGAATCCCAGCCATATCCATCCTAAGGTCAACAGTAAACTCAACCAGGGAAGTTGCCGGACTAATGGCGCTTGCACAAACACAGGGACAGAAACCAAAAATGAGGCAGCAGCAAACAGCCACCAGCCTTGCACTCTAGCTTTTGAGCCTATACCTAGACCATTCAGGGGGCTACGGATTGGCATCAAATATAGAACCTCTTCTGAGGGATTGGAGTAGTTGGAGGAGGTATCAGAAAACATACTATTGCGAAACACGATTTCTTTAATTTTCTTTACTTATGTTTACATATCTCAATATATCATGAGCATTATCCCCCCTAGGGGGATATAACCCATTATAGAGTACGGCTAGCACCTGTAGAAAGTTTGCGATCGCGATCAAGCTATGCCAGAATTCCGATTAAAGCTGGTGACTGGTAATTAGTAATTAGGGATTGGGAATTTTAACCAGCCTCAGATCCTTACTGTTCCCTGTTCCCTGTTCTCTTGTCCTCATGCTTAACTTGAATTGGGTCCGACGACTTACATGATCAAATTGCAGTGGCGGTGGTTCAAATTTTTCAGGATTAGCCTTCTGAGTGCCTTACTCACCATACCGTTGAAGAGTTTTGGCACCACCATTCCGACAGATGTCGCCGTACCCACAACCCAATCCACCTCCCAGATGAACATGGTTCAGGCGTTGGTACTGGGAATGGTGCAGGGGTTAACGGAGTTTATCCCGATCAGCAGTACAGCGCATTTAAAAATAGTGCCCGTGGTATTAGGCTGGGGTGATCCAGGGGTGGCTTTTACGGCAATTATTCAACTGGGGAGTATTGCCGCCGTACTGTGGTATTTTTGGTCAGACTTATGGCAAATTTCCACAGGTACGATTAAAGCAATTCAGAGGAAGGATTACCAAGCCAACGATTTTCGCATGGCGGTGGGTATCGGCTTGGGTACTTTACCGATTGTCTTCTGTGGCTTGTTAATTAAGATATTTATTCCCGATTTTGATAATTCGCCCCTACGGAGTACCGTCGCGATCGCCTGTGCTTCAATTTTTATGGGGCTGCTGTTGGGTGTTGCCGAAAAGATCGGTACGAGAGAACGCAATTTCGATAAATTGGGGATGCAGGATGGCATTTTGATGGGATTTGCTCAAGCCTTGGCGCTGATTCCTGGGGTGTCGCGATCAGGTTCCACGATTACAGCGGGCTTGTTTATGGGATTGGAAAGAGGAACAGCCGCCCGCTTTTCCTTTTTGCTAGGTATCCCCGCGATTACCCTAGCCGGGTTAGTTGAGTTCAAGGATTTATTAGACTCTGGAGTTGGGGAGGGGGGATTTATGCCTCTCACCGTGGGGGTGATCTCATCAGCCATATTTTCCTATGCGGCGATCGCATGGCTAATTCGTTACCTACAAACTCAGAATACTTGGATCTTTGTCTGGTATCGTGTCGCCTTTGGTGTGGCAATTTTAGCAGCGATTATCGCCGGAGTAATGCCTAATAGTTAGGTGGTGAGGGGAGGGAACAGGGGAGCAGGGGGAGCTGGGGGAGCAGAGGGAGCAGAGGGAGCAGAGGGAGCAGAGGGAGCGAGTATGACAAATGACAGATGACGATCCTCGCCATTAACTTTAATTTTTCCCACCGACTGATTCAGGCTGTTCATTAACCTCTGGTAGTGAGTTGTCTGCTTCATTCGTGCGTTGAGAAAATCCCCAAAGGAAGATCAAGGCAATAATGGTAATCATTAACCATTCTGGCGGCACGAATTCGGGATTAATCGCCCGAACCAAAAGTCGCAATCCGACTAGACCGACGGTAATGTAACCCGCATCCTCCAGGTTGACATACTCCTGTAACCAACGGATGAATAATCCTGCCATAAACCGTAGGGTAATCACACCAATAGTGCCACCCGCTAGAACCAGCCAGATTTGGTCAGAAATCGCGATCGCGGTGGTGACGCTATCTAAGGAAAACGCTAGATCCGTAATCGCAATGAGGGGAATCACTTGCCACAGTGACGTGAATCGGGGTCCATGATGGTGATGTTGTTCATCTTCCTCTGAGGTAAAATGCTCAAAGACTAACCAGAGCAAATAGGCAGCACCGAGAAGTTCAAATTGCCAAAACTTGACCACCCACGTTGCCGTGAGAATCAGGCTAATCCGCAGAACGTAAGCCACCCCTAAGCCCAAGTTCAGCGCCTGTCGCTGGAGTTGTTTGTCTTCTAACCCTTGAGCGATTGCTGCCAGGGCGATCGCGTTATCGGCTGACAACACGGCTTCAAGGGCAACCAAAATCAGCAGGACTAAGGGGGCTTCTATTCCTAGATTGAATGGTAACTTAAAAACTTGATCCAGCATTAATGAAATGAATAATGATTTCGAGTATTGGCGAGGGCGTCAGCGACTCTTGCTCAGCCTTCTGTTAACTAATCTTAACGTGTTGCCCGAAATTTCTGCCTAAAACGGAGCAATAGCCAGTAGACTAAAGGTCATATTGACGTTTAATTAGGAGCTTGTAAACAATGAGCATCTCAGATACCCAAGTTTTTGTCGCTCTCGTCGTAGCGCTCATTCCCGGTATCTTAGCCTTCCGTCTAGCTACGGCACTCTATAAGTAAGTAGTTCTCATTCTCAATCAATCTGGCTGGGAAAGGATGAGGGGTGTGATGCTAAGCCTTGTCTTGTAGATACGGTTTGAGTCACACCCCTCAGATTCCGGATAATGGCAGTAAAATGCTGTAGTTTATTTGAATATCCGCAGCAGGGTATTGCCTGAGGAAAACTCTTTATGAATGCAATTCCAACCTCTCAACCAACTCGGCAACCGTTACCAACCCGTCGCAGGGTTCCGCGTCAAGAGCGTCGTCCTCGACGGCATTCCTACTCCGTCGTTGCGGGTGAAATTACGGTTAAGTTAGTGGTAAATCTGATTCTTTGTACTGCCGCGATCGCAGGATTGGCACAACTGTTGCCTTATCATCTGTCCCAGAAGGCGAAGTTGCAAGAAGTACGATCTGAAGTGAAACGCACCCAAAGCCGTGTTAATAAACTCCGCAATGACTTCGGCGAAGCGTTTGATCCAACCCAAACTAGACGAGTGATGCAAGAGCAAAGTTATCGGGTTGATCCCAATCAGCGTCAAGTCGTCTGGGAAGATCGCCGTCTCATGCCCGATAATAACTAAATAGGGGCTGCTGTAGGGAGTTTTGGAGTGGGAACAGGGAACAGGGAACAGGGAACAGGGAACAGGGAACAGGGAACAGGGAACAGGGAACAGGGAACAGGGAACAGGGAACAGGGAACAGGGAACAGCTTCAACCCCCTGTTGAGGTTGATAACAGTTTAAATTCATGCGCTTAAGGGATCAAGTAACTCACCCATCCAGGTTTCAACTTTCCGGCGCAAACGACCTGATGTACCAGATACAGGAAGCTCAGAGAGTGCGCGTTGATAGTCAGCGATCGCGCAGTTCCAGTCTCCTCGCAGATGATAAGTACGACCTCGTTCGGCATAGATGTGGTTTTGTAGGCATCCTAGGATTAACGCTAAGTCCAGGTTTTCGATGGCGAGGTCATAAAGTCCTAGTTCCCGAAACGTGATGGCTTGGTTAATCCAAGTGCGAACATTACGCGGATTGAGATCCAATGCTTTTTCGTAATCGGCGAGTGCTTTGGCGAGTTGTCCCGTAGCAGCATAGTAATTGCCACGATTATTGTAAGCGCTGTCCAATTCGGGATTGAGCTGTAAAGCTCGGTTGTAATCGTCTAAAGCTTTTTGACGCTGACCCATTTGGAAGTAAATCAATCCTCGGTTGTTATAGTCAATGGCGTGGGTAGGATGATGTTTAATTGCCTGACTCAAAAGTGCGATCGCACTACTATACTCTCCCTGTTTGGCTTTGCGTTGAGCCGAAGTGCGTAAACTCTTAATCGAAAGGTGGTTAAGGGTTCGAGGGGTCAGTTTAATCGTGGGTAAAGGCTGGGGTTTGCGGCGGGACATGGGAGTCCATTGTCTATTCTCTTCATCGCCTTTGATAAATACATGAGCGTTCATAATCGTCCTCCAACAACACCTGCGGTCTATCTACAATCAACCTTACGTCTGGCTGCACCCCGCGAGTTGGTGTCGGTGTGTCACTTCCTGAGGCGTCTTTACTCCTCTTAATAATCACCACCCAACCCAACGTATTGATGTTCTATGAGAAATCTACAGCACAGCTTAGCTGCTTTCCTGAAAGCTTAATGAATAACGCTGAGTCATTCCCTCTATCCTGGGTGTTGTTCACCCCGCTAGCTGTGTGACCCTACAGCAATTGGCACAATCCAACACGAGTTCATTCCGCTGGCGATTAGCACTCTCGATCTTTATTGCCATCTGGCGATGCTCCGTCCCCCAACCTTACAGGGCTAACGGTGATGTGCCAGAAATCTGCAATGTTTCTTTACATTCGGCTGACAGTGATTAGGCTCCAAGGCAGAAGGTAAGGAATAAGGTGGTAAAATGCAACCGAAGTAACTGATTGGTTTGGGTTAGGAATCGTAAAGGAAACTCAAAATATGGCAACGGCAACAGCATTACAGGATGCTCCTGACGTTAGTGCACAGAACTATTTAGTCGTAGGATTAGCCACCTGCTTCTTGAAACAAGAGGGTGAAATTGAGGAGGTAAAAATCCTGGAACCGATTCCTTCGGCGGCTCTGGAGGCAATTCTCAAAGGGATTCCTACCTCCTATTCCATGGCGCGTGGCACAACACTGGGTGAGGTGATCAGTGGTGATAACCCCGAAAAACCGCCGGAATTTCCCGCCGAAGCTCATTTTTGCGATGATTTTATCGTCCGTGCGATCGCAGCAGCTCGCACCTACAAAACTCGTCCGGAGGCACAAGCCCACATTCCGCCCGGTACAACACGCGATGATTTTAACTACTCGATCGAACGCAAGCGTTTGCTGAATCAGGTACGGGTTGTACGAAAGGAAGACGACGTTAAACAGCACGAGTATACTCACAAAGTTCTCTAACCCAAACGACGATGCTAAAACTTTATGGTGGCTCCCGCAGTCGAGCGTCAATTGTCCAGTGGTATTTGGAAGAATTGGGCGTTCCCTATGACTATGTGTTGTTGGACATGCAAGCTGGGGAACATCGCCAGCCCGATTATCTGGCGATTAATCCCATGGGCAAAGTCCCCGCTATTGTGGATGGGGATTTTCAACTGTGGGAGTCAGGGGCAATTTTGCTCTACCTGGCTCAAAAATATGGCAACCTGAACGGATTGGAAAAACAAGCAACGATCGCTCAATGGATTCTGTTTGCCAATGCAACCCTTGGTCCGGGAATTTTTGTGGAGGCGAGTCGAGAGCGGGAAATGCCGAAATTATTTTCCCCGCTTGAGCAACGTTTACAGAATCAACCGTTCTTGTTAGGTGACGAGTTTAGTGTGGCTGATGTGGCGGTGGGATCGTATTTGAGTTATATCCCGATCATGTTACAGCTTGACCTGAGCGAGTACCCAGCTATCTCCGACTATATCAAGCGCCTTGGTGAGCGAGCCGCGTTTCAAAAAACGATTGGCGGACGTAGCTAAGGCATAAAGCTGTGTACGATGAATCAGGACACCCCTAACTGGAATGTCGCTGACTCAACGTGTTCGCGGGAGTCCTCGGAACCTCAACTCTCGTAAGCCGAGGAGGGACAGCGGGACGCCGGAAGAATGGAGGCGTCCAATCCCTTCCCTTTAAGCCGAGCATAATTTGCATGAGCGCTTGAGTAATTTAACTTT
>NZ_JAVJUO010000217.1:0-41494 GCF_040220555.1 Coleofasciculus sp. C1-SOL-03 | reverse complement strand
CGCAGGAGAAGGAGATGCGGGTCAGATAGTAATTCGGGCGACGGATAACCTCTTGTTGGATGGAGAAAATAGTCAAGGATTAAACAGTGGTGTTTTTAGTCGAGTGGAATCAGGAGTCACGGGAAATGCTGGGGGTGTGGATATTGAGACTGGCTCTTTAACTGCCACTAATGGCGCTCGCATTGATGCCTCTACTTTTGGAGAAGGAGATGCGGGTCAGGTGGTAATTCGGGCAACGGATAATCTCTTGTTGGATGGAGAAAATAGTCTAGGATTACCCAGTGGTATTTTTAGTCAAGTGCAGCCAGGAGCTAATGGAAATGCTGGGGGAGTGGACATTGAGAGTAGCTCTTTGAGTGCAATCAATGGCGCTCGAATTGATGCCTCTAGTTTTGGAGAAGGAGATGCGAGTCAGATAGTGATTCAGGCAACAGATAGCCTCTTATTAGATGGGGAAACTCGTCAAGGATTACCTAGTGGTATTTTTAGTCGAGTGGTATTGAGAGCTAAGGGAAATCCTGGGGGTGTAGACATTGAGACTGACTCTTTAACTGCTACCAATGGCGCTCAAATTTCTGCTGCTACCTTTGGAGAAGGAGATGCGGGTAAAGTCATAATTCGAGCAACGGATAGCCTTTTCTTCGATGGGGAAACTCGTCAAGGATTACCCAGTGGTGTTTTGAGTACAGTGTATCCGCAAGCCAAGGGAGATTCTAGGGGCGTGGACATTGAGACTGGCTCTTTAACCGCTACCAATGGCGCTCGAATTGTTACCTCTACCTTGGGAGAAGGAAATGCGGGTCAGATAGTGATTCGGGCAACAGATAGCATTTTATTCGATGGGGAAATTCGTCTAGGATTACCTAGTGGTGTTTTTAGTACAGTGGAATCAGGAGCCAACGGAAATTCTGGGAATGTGGATATTGAGAGTGACTCTTTAACCGCAATCAATGGCGCTCAAATTGATGCTAGTACTTCAGGAGAAGGAAATGGGGGTCAGATAGTGATTCGGGTAACAGATAGCCTTTTCTTTGATGGGGAAACTCGTCAAGGATTACCTAGTGGTGTTTTTAGTCGAGTGGAATCAGGAGCCAACGGAAATTCTGGGAATGTGGATATTGAGAGTGGCTCTTTAACCGCTACCAATGGCGCTCAAATTTCTGCCGCTACCTTTGGAGAAGGCAGTTCGGGTCAGATAGTGATTCGGGCAACGGATAGCATTTTATTGAATGGAGAAGCTAGTCGAGGATTCTCTAGTGGTATTGTGAGTACGGTGCATCTAGGAGCCACGGGAAACTCTAGGGGTGTAAACATTGAGAGTGGCTCTGTAACTGCCACCAATGGCGCTCGAATTACTGCCAGTACTGCAGGAGAAGGAAATGCGGGTCAGATAGTGATTCGGGCAACGGATAGGCTTTTGTTTGATGGGGAAGATAGTCAAGGATTCGCCAGTGGTGTTTTTAGTACAGTGCAGCCGGGAGCTAAGGGGAATTCTGGAGGAGTAGACATTGAGAGTGACTCTGTAACCGCTACTAATGGCGCTCAAATTTCTGCCGAAACCCAAAGTACGGGTAGGGCTGGAGGGGTAAGAATTTCTGCCACAGACTTTATCCAATTGATTGGGGATAGTGCTATCCGTGCTAATGCCACGGCGACAGGTGCTGCTGGAGATATTATCTTAAATACTCCGCAATTGACCCTGGAAAATGAGGCACAGATACTAGCATCCAATATCTCCAGTCGGAGTGAGGGTATTCTCCTAGAAGGCTTGGATACCTTGAGTGTTAGTAATAATAGTGCAATTTCGGCTTCGACTGAAACAGGTGTAGCCGGAAATTTAAGAATTAATCCTAACTCCAATCTGGCTAATTCAGTGCAAGTGAGTCATGATAGTCGCCTATCTGTAGAAGCGATTCAAGGTGGCACAGCCGGTGACTTAACCGTGAAAACCTCTCAGATGTCTGTCGAAGATGGGTCATCTGTAACCGTGAGTAGTCCTTCGGGACAAGCCGGAAATTTGACGATTTGGGCAAACTCCTTGGTTCTTGATGAAGGTCAACTCACGGCGGAAACTGGAACCAGTGGTGTAGAAGCTGGGGCGAATATCAGTTTGGGCGGCTTAGACACATTACTCATGAGGGATGAAAGCTTGATTTCTGCCAAAGCTTCTGGTGATGCCAATGGCGGTAATATCGATATTAACACCCTTTTTCTGTTAGTCCTGCCCCCAGAAGGTGTCAACGGCAGTGATATTATTGCTAGTGCTGAACGGGGTGATGGGGGTCGCATTATCATCACTGGTGAAGGCATTTTTGGCATTGAGGAACGTCCAGCTATTCCCGGCAATCGGACTAACGATATTGATGCCAGTTCTCAGTTTGGCAATCCCGGTCAAGTCATAACCAATGTACCCCTTGATCCCAGTCGAGGACTGACTCAATTACCCAGCACTTTTATTGACCCCTCTGGACAAATTAATCGGACTTGTGCCCCTAGTAATCGCCAGAATCAATTTATGGTTACGGGGCGAGGGGGTTTACCGGAAAACCCGACGGATTTAGTCAGTCCTGACTGGATACAAGATGATTTTGGCACGGTGATACCCAGGAAGGAAGATGACGAAACAGAAGGACAAGCAGACGAGGAGAATTCTTCTATTTCTCATCCTCCCAAACAGATTATTGAAGCTCAAGGTTGGATTATTGATGCTGAAGGTAATGTGGTGTTGACGGCTAATGTTCCCAATGGAACGCCTCAGGACGGTTGGCAAAATTCGGTCAATTGTCAGGTTTCTGCCCCGTAGAGACTCCTCATGCTACGTCTCTACAATTGACAGGATTGCTGATTCTTTCTTTAACCTACCTATTCTGGTATTGCACCCTTTATTATAGGCTTGTACAGTGGATTGAGACAGGAAATATGAGCAATTAGAATGACGGCAAAGGAACCGTAGGGGCGCACCGACGTGCGCCCGAACAACCTACCAATTTAAGTCGAATGTAACGCTTCTTAAGGCTGGTGGGCAATGCCCACCCTACGGTATATCTAGAACACTAATCGCGTGGCACAGCTAAAATGGTGGCATAGATTTTGCAAATTTTCTGGGCGCACGCCATGCGCCCCTACAATTCTAATCCACAAAATTAGTGTGCAACGCCACTACAATTTTGCAATGGTTTGGTGGGTGGCGAAGAGGACGCCCTGACAAACATTGAAGATAATAAAAGATAGATGAGTCAATCTGAAGAAAACTGACGCAAATAATAAAACATCGCTGCGATTTCTGGAGGAATACCAGTAAACCGAATATCGAAACCTCTGGGATTATCTACCGATTTCTCCACAACTTTCCCGTAAATATCTCCCAATTCCTTTGCCTTGTGGGTTCCTGTGACTAAATTAATCTTGAGGTTACTGAACAATTCCACAGACTGTTGGATGTGAATCTCAGCTCCATGAGTTGATAATTTGACAATCGCCCCGTGACCGACTATTTCCCCTAAATATTTCCCCTCTAAAACTGTGTACTGTATTTTGATTTCCTTCACTAAAACGACCAAATCTGCTTCCGGTTTCGGCAAAAATAAATTAAACTTACCGCCAATTCCACCAATCTCATAAACCGTAATCGGCTCAAAAAAGCCTTTCGGGTGAACCTTAAATTTGCCATCAACCCTGAGAAGTGAACCTACCTGCTTAAACAGATACTCAGAAATTAAAATTTGTCCGCCAACGGTATAGGACTCAATCCGAGACGCCAAGTTAACCGGACTACCAATAATCGCATACTTTGCCCGTTTTTGTGACCCAATATTCCCGGCTAATACATCTCCCCCATGAATACCAATCCCCATTTCTAAGGTGGGCAAATCTAGGGTGTCATTGTACTGATTAACATCCGCCATCGCCAACTGCATGGCAATCCCACAAGCGATCGCGCGTTGGCAATCGTCCTCTCGTTCAATCGGCGCACCAAATATAACCAGCATCCCATCGCCCATGATCTCACTAATCACACCCTGATACTGGTCAATCACATCCGTCATCACCTGCAAGTAATGGTTAATGACCATCATGCCTGTTTTCGGCGACATTCGTTGGGAAATTGCTGAAAATCCCCTTAAATCGGAAAATAAAACCGTAACCTGGCGGTTTTCTCCACCCAACTGCAATCCTTGAGGTGTCTCCAGCAAATTCTCCACCACCGCATCCGTGACATAGCGACCAAATATGCGGCGCATCTGACCTGCACCATAAGCCACATACCCAATAATCGCGATCGCAGACCCGGTTAACCCCAGAATCGGCGGCACCAGGGGAATCCACCATCCCTGCAAAAACGCCCAGTAACAGCCGCCAACCAAGCCACCTGCAACGAAAATAAGACTGACCACCTTAACAGGCGATCGCAGCGTCACACCCCCCCGATAGCGCTGTCCCCAGGTCAATATCGCCCCGACTACCGTCCAAGCTACAATCCACAGGATTTCCCAGGGTTCCGACCAAACCTGAATCAGGGGACGTCCCTCTAACGCCGCACTCACCATCTGACTCACCACATCTGCATGAATTTCCACCCCCGTTGATCGATTCACCAACCCGTGACTATAGGGGGTGAAAAAGTGATCGGCGACACTTTCAGCGGTGACTCCAATCAAAACAATGCGTCCTGCCAAAGCAGCGCCGGAGGCATCGCGTCCCCAATCCTTTGGTAGTTTTCCCGCTAGGACATCCGTGAACGAAACTGACTGAAACCCTTGGCTGAGATTGCGAAAATTAGAGATGATCTGAAATCCACCTGCATCGGTGCGAACATAGCCTCCATCATTCTGATTGAAACGGGTAAAAACAGCTTTGCCCAACCGATACTGAGTTCCTTGATCATCTATTGGCTCAAGCGTAATCCCTTCTGCCTCTAAATAGGTCAAAGCCAACATCGTACTAAAACTAGGGATAATGTCACCAGATTGAGTTCCCAGAGACAGTAAACTGCGACGAACTTTACCATCACTATCCACAACCAAATCATTTGCGCCAATCTGACCCAATTCGTTCAGGATTGGTGGTGGATTAACTGCCGTTCCCTCAGCATCTCCGGCTACCTTACGAATCCCAATCAAATTCGGCGTCGATTGAAAAACTTCGACCAATTCCTGATGCCCAGGTTCTACAGGTAAATCCCGATATAGATCCAAACCGATGGCTCTGGGTTGTTGTTGTTTGAGCCTATTTAGTAATTGGGCAAGGGTTTGATCAGAGGGGGGCCAGTTGCCGAGTTTTTGGATATCCTGTTCATCAATCTCAACAATCACAATCCGCGAGTCCACCGCTTCAGGGGGACGCCAACGAAAAAATTGATCCAAGGCGGCGAGTTCTAGTTCTTGCAGCCATCCCGCCCAGCGTAACCCGATGATGACTCCGGCTACAGTAGGAGCAGCAATAAACACACCCCGCCATTGCCAGAGTTGTTTTCTCAGCGTTGCCCACATACACTCAATCGACTCCTGCAAAGAGACAGGTTTAGCTTTTATCTTAGCTTCTAAGTTGTCGGATAAAATGAAAGTTAACGGTTGAGATGAGGCAACAGGGAATAGGGAATAGGGAATAGGGAATAGGGAATGGGGAATGGTTGTAGTGCGAGCGTCTCGCTCGCTATTGTGTATTTGTCTTCCTAATGTGAGGTTACTCAACCCTTCGGGTTCTCCTCTAGAGTACGAGAAGGCTTCGTCTTAAACTGATAAGTGAATAGGTGAAAATAAATTCAACCATATTAAGTTATGTAAAATCAACTCAAATCCTTACATAAAGGTAGCTTGCTTGGCGCTCCCTTGAGTAAGCTGTCATGCATTTAAATTGGGTATTAGTAGCGAGCAAGATGCTCGCACTACAAGGATTGCGCCATTCTTATTAATATTAAGGTTTAAATGCCGAACAGCTTATGACAAATGACAAATGACGAATGACAAATGACGATCACCACCGTTAACTTTAACAATCTCTACCTACTTAAAACTGATGCCAATAAGCCAACACGAAACCCAAATCCCCCTACACCTGTGGACAGTTGAAGACTATCACCGGATGGCAGAAGTGGGCATTTTATCACCCGATCAACCCGTCGAATTAATAGCCGGACAGATTATCCGAAAAATGAGTCCCCAAGGAACGCCCCATGCGACAGCCATTACCCTAACCCGATTGCTGTTAGACAATAACTTAAGACAACAAGTGCTAGTCAGGACACAACTTCCCGTAACATTAAGCGATCGCTCAGAACCCGAACCCGATGTGGCGGTGGTTATGCCCGATGTCTTACGCTACCTGGATCATCACCCTCACCCCTCAGAAATTTATCTGATTATTGAAGTTGCCGATAGAACACTCAATACAGACTGCGGTATCAAGGCAAATGATTATGCCAACTCTGACATTCAAGAGTATTGGGTGCTAAACCTCAAGCAACGTCAACTGCACGTTTTTCGAGAACCAACTCCACAAGGGTATCAGCGAGAGATAATCCTGGCGGAAAATGATCGGATTTCTCCATTACAGTTTCCGAATTTGAGCATCGAAGTAGGGGTTTGGTTCCCAAACCCCTGGTAGGTTCCCAAACCCCGATTCCCAAACCCCTGGTAGGTTCCCAAACCCCGATTCCCAAACCCCGATTCCCAAACCCCTGGTAGGTTCCCAAACCCCTGGTAGGTTCCCAAACCCCTCACGGTGAGGATGTCGAGAATAGGGTTAAACTAGGAAAACTGGCAGCCACTAGACTCTGCTAGCCGTTCATCCTACTCACACCCAACCCTTGTCCACGAAGCGCGATCGCATTATGCCCACATTCTTATTGGAAGTCGGTACAGAAGAATTACCCGCAAATTTCGTCGAGAGTGCGATTCAACAATGGCAGTCGCGCCTGTCACAAAGCCTTGATGAACACCTGCTGACTCCTGACAGTATCCAGGTGTACGGCACACCTCGCCGTGTAGCGGTACTGATTCAGGGATTACCCCGCCAACAACCCGATCGCGAAGAAGACGTCAAGGGTCCACCTGTCAAAGCCGCGTTTAAAGACGGGAAACCCACCAAAGCCGCTGAAGGGTTTGCCCGCAAACAGGGCGTTAGCCTGGATGATTTAGAAATCCGAGAGACAAAGAAAGGGGAATTTGTCTTTGTTGTCAAGAAAATAATTGGTCGTTCGGCGATTGAAATTCTCCCCGAAGTCATCCCCCAGTGGATTTTTGGTTTAGAAGGGAAGCGGTTTATGTGTTGGGGGGATGGAGACTTGAAGTTTTCTCGCCCGATTCGCTGGTTGGTGGCGCTGCTGGATGATACAGTGTTGCCAATTGAATTAGTTAATGGTTCCGAAACGATAAACAGCGATCGCACATCCCGTGGACATCGGATCTTACACCCAGACTCGGTAACCCTTACCCAGGCTGAGGACTATGTGAAATCCCTAGAATCAGCCTTTGTGATTGTAGAACGCGATCGCCGCAAACAAATCATCAAAGACCAAGTTCAGTCAGCCGCGCAAAAACTCAACGGTCATACCCAACTCTATGAGGAATTATGGGATGAAGTCACAGATTTAGTCGAATATCCCACCGCTATTGTCGGTCAATTTGACGCCGAATACTTAATCCTACCGCCAGAGGTAGTGAAAACAGTAATGGTAACCCATCAGCGTTACTTCCCAGTCTTTAAGGATGAAACAGCGACCGAATTACTCCCTCATTTTATTACCCTGTCCAATGGTGATCCAGAAAAATCTGAGATTATCGCCGCCGGAAATGAACGAGTGATTCGCGCCCGTTTAGCAGATGGCGAGTATTTCTATAAAACAGACTTAGCCTCACCCCTAGCCCATTATTTACCCAAGTTAGAAACCGTAACCTTTCAAGATGAATTAGGTTCCATGCGTCAGAAGGTAGGGCGCATCGAAAAAACCGCCTCACGGATTGCCGAACAATTAGCAGTGTCACAGACACAATGGGATGATATTATTCGCGCCGCCGCTCTTTGTAAAGCAGATCTCGTCACCCAAATGGTCTATGAGTTCCCTGAATTACAGGGTGTCATGGGACAAAAGTATGCTCTGGCGAGTGGTGAATCTGAGGCGGTAGCCACCGCGATTTTTGAGCATTATTTACCCAGAGGTGCTGGGGACAAGTTACCAGAAACATTAATCGGTCAAGTGGTGGGATTGGCGGATCGCCTAGATACATTGGTGAGTATCTTTGGCTTAGGCATGATTCCCACGGGTTCCTCTGACCCCTTTGCCTTGCGCCGTGCCGCGAATGCGGTGGTTAATATTACTTGGGAGGGAAATTTAGCGATTAATTTAGAGCAGCTATTGCAAGATGTTTCTGCTGATTTTGTCGCCGCTTATTCGGGAAAATCATCGCCCGTTGAAGCCTTACAAGAGTTTTTCATCCAACGGATTCGCACCTTGCTGCAAGACGAAAAGATGATTGATTATGACTTGGTGAATGCGGTGCTAGGAGAGAACGATCGCGAGTATACCCAACGAGCATTAAAAGACGTATTAGATGTTCGCGATCGCGCTTTGTTCCTGCAAGGAATTCGGAATAATGGAAAACTAGATGAAATCTACGAAACGGTGAACCGTTCGGCGCGATTGTCGATGCAAGGAGACTTAGATTTCCAACAGTTAGATCCCAAAGCGGTTGTGCGTCCCGATTTGTTTGAAAAATCAAGTGAACCTGCTTTTTATGAGGCATTAGTTGAATTAGTTCCCCGTACTCAAGCCGCACAACAAGAGCGTAATTATCAGCAAATTGTTGATGCATTAGCAGAAGTTACGCCAATTGTGAGTACCTTCTTTGATGATAAGGAAGCTGGGGTGATGGTGATGGACGAAAATCCAGAGATTCGGCGCAATCGGCTGAACCTATTGGGGTTACTGCGGAACCACGCCCGGGTATTGGCAGAATTTGGCGCGATCGTCAAGTAGAGACGCGCCATGGCGCGTCTCTACAACCCAATCGGGTCAGAAAATTTAGGCAACCGTTAAATCAACCTCGAAGGTGATATCATCATGATCTAAGTCACCACCCCCAAATAAATCTTCAAAGCCAAACTTATTCTCACCCAGTAGACGGACATGATCTTTCCCATCAGGATTTGCGCCTAAATAGGCAAAGTAGGCAGTGGGATCTGCATAACCAAGGCGCTGATTATTTGGATTGGTTTCCAGCCATTCTTCTGTCGTACCATTAGCAATAATGTAAGGCGCTAAAATGGTTCCTGGCTGGAATTCTGCTTCAAATATTCCGGTATTTCGGTTCATGTCGCCAACAACTTGTTGGCTGAAAGCCGCTTCAGCATACCCTGCCTCATCTGGACTAATCAGTTCACCCGTTACTTTATCTTTCACATCTCCTTGCTCATTTTCAACGGCATAAAAACCGACAGAATTGTCAAAGCCAGCATTATTCTCAATATTGAAAAACTTAGCTGATACTGGACTGGTTTGATCTTGCAAGTCGATGAGTTCAGGTTCCCCGTCAGTGATTAGGATGGAGTCATTTTGGGCAGGTGTAGTATCCTGATTATTGCCATCAAAACTCAAGGGTTCGTCTACCTCAGTCGTTTGATCAGCAACCGCTGCGACTAATTGGAGTTCATTATTGCTCACACTATTACCGCCTGCTGTCGGCGCCAGTGTAGATCCGCCTGTCACCTCTGGATTGCCCGGTATCGGGGCGGTTTGTACAGCACCTCCATTATCGGTAAAGGCTCCTAATTCAGGGTCTAGCAGCTTGGCTTTAGCTGTTATTTTCGTATCGTTAGGATTGGGATCTTCTGACTGAAAATTACCGCCCCCATCACTAAATACTTTACCGGTGTGATGGTAAATATTCCACTTGTTGCCACCATTATTGGCTAAGTTATCGGCAACTAGGGTCTTTTTGAGGGTAACATTATTGCCACCGCCCCAGAATCCTCCACCTTGCCATCCCGCATAATTATTGGCAATTGTGGTGCTAGTAATCTTCGTTTTGCCAGAACCATTCCCTAAGAGGATTGCTCCTCCCAAACCCTTCTTACCATTGGTTGACTTGGCTTCATTGCCGTAGAAAATACTGTTGTCAATCGTGACCGGGGATTTCTCTCCTGTCCACAAACCACCGCCTTGCACCAGCGCCCGATTATCAGCAAAGGTGGTGTTACCCACGGTCAATTTACTATTCCCGTGCCGCACTCCACCGCCAAGAGCATCACCTTTGGCATCTTTGATCACCTGATTATCGATGATTGTGCTATCTTCAATAATCACTTCGTCGCCCGGATAGGCGTATAAAAACAGTCCTCCTCCTTGTCCGGCTCCTTTGTTACCCTCAAACCGACTATTACGAATCTCAATTTTACCCTTGGTACTGTTATCACTGGTTGCGGAAGCACCATCGGTAAAAATTGCACCACCATAGCCCTTTGTATGGGGACCAAGGGGACCACCGGGAGTAGAGTCATTATCGGTGAAGGTGGAGTTTTCGACGATTAATCCCCCCAAAACGGTGTTAATCGCCCCACCATTGGTTCCGGTATTTTCCGTAAACTCACTATCTTTGACGGTGAGAGAACTTTCACTACCAACGGCGATCGCACCACCACCTCGTTCACTCTTACCGGTCTGACTATTTCCCGATGTGCTATTATTCTCAAACTCAGAGTCAATTACACTCGTGCTACTGCGCCAACCGGCAAAGATGGCACCACCTCCTTCACCGTTAGCATGATTATTCCGAAATTCGCTATCTTCTACCGTTAGTGTGGTGTGACTTTCTGTCCGAATTCCAGCCCCAGCGCCGTCTTCACCTTTTTCCGTCGTTTTGCCATTGGCGATGATCAGATTCTTTAGGGTAACCTCTACAGCTCCCCCTGTTGGATCATCTTGAATAAAAAACACACGAGAGGCGTTATTTCCACTGATGGCTAAACCTTTAGCCTTAGACCCATCAATCGTTAGGTCTTTATCAATTTCGAGTTGACCACTGGTCAGCTTAATGGTCTTATTTTTCAGACGAGAGGCAAATTTAATTGTATCTCCTGACTGGGCTTGCGCGATCGCATCTCTTAAGGAACCTTGTCCGCTGTCTTTCCGGTTTTGAACCGTGAACACTTGTGACATTGTTTGTTCTCCAAGACTATTTGACTAAAGTGCTACTTGAAGCCTATTATTTTTCTGCGAAATGGTTAGCAAACCCCTGATCCAGTAATCGTTGAATTTGCTGTATTTTTTTCTGACAGCAGGGTTTCAACTTAACATCGTGCTGTCTATTTGATTTGAATAGATTGTCATCACGATGTTCTCTACCTTGTTCCATTAATAGAGCCTTATTAGCGAATTAGGCAAGCAAGTTAACAATACTTAACATTTGTTTTGGTTTTGTTTGATTGGTGAAACAATACTATTTGCTTTTGTTTTTTTAGTCTACAAAAAAAACGTTTTCTCAGAATTAGACAACTGAGGTATTTTCTCTCAATAAAAATAGATAAATTATCGATGTAAATAGTAAAATAAGTTCCCTATAAAAATAAAATACTTGTTTCCAGGGAACCTAATTCAATTTATTTCGCGACTAAATACAACCTTTACAAGTCCTCTAGCTGCAACGGTTCTCGTATTTGTTGCTGGAATAACTGCTGTTGTAGCGATGGCGGCTGTTGCAACAGTTGTCGAATTTCTTGTTCGGCTTTCTGTTGCAAATTTTCAGTCTGAGCCGATTCTAATTGTAAAAATAAATACAAAAAGGGCTGTTCTCGCTGAAGGCGTTGTTGAAATTGTCGCAGTTGTGCCGGGTTGGTGAGTTGCTCAATACTGGAGGGAAGTTGTTGCTCCAATAGGGGTTGTGCCTTCGTGGGTAGTGTCCAACTCAGTAGGGTTAAACCCATTGCTGCTGCCAGACGTTTAAAAGAAATGTTTGTAGTCAGCGCTTTAGCGCTTCTGGCACTAAAGTGCCTACTACGAACCCAGCTTAAGTCAGCGACATTCATTTTAAGAGTCTTCATGCCAAGCCTTGTTTGATGTCAAGGAAAATCATTCGATGACCTTCGACATTATACATGTAGAGAGGTTTTAGGGGAACGTCCCGACAAAATTTGTAGAGACGTAGCCAAATCCTAATTCATCGACGGCAATAAATCCTGATGTTCAGGCAGTTTCCCAGTTCGCAACCATTCATCCAATCCCTTGGGTGGCTGCATCTGTTCTAACTTTTCCAGAAGGGCTTGCGCTTCTAAGACTTCTTCTTGAAGCAAAACCTGGGCGGTTTGTTCCAAAATCTCTCGATTATCGTCAAGAATCTTCAGCGCCATTTGGTGAGCACCATCCACCATCGCTTTCACTTCTTGGTCAATCGCTTCGGCGACTTGGGGACTGATTGAACGACGCGGACTGCCCATTCCAGCCAGGAACTGAGATTGGGGCTTATCAAAGGCGATCGGTCCTAGTTTATCACTCATGCCATAGATAGTGACAAATCGTTCTGCCATATCCGTCGCCTTCTGAATGTCATCACTGGCACCTGTCGATACTTTGCCAAACACTAACTCTTCGGCTGAACGTCCCGCCAGCATAATCGCAATGCGACCGCGAATTTCATCTTCACCGACTAAAAAGCGGTCTTCTTCTGGCAGTTGCAAGGTGTAGCCTAAAGCACCGACACCACGGGGTACAATTGATATTTTCTCGACAGTACCCGCTCCCGGTATTAGGGAACCGACTAAAGCATGACCCGTTTCGTGATACGCTACTGTCTTTTTCTCTGTATCCGTTAGCACACGAGATTTTTTCTTCAATCCAGCGATGACTCGTTCAATCGCTTCATTAAAATCTGCCATAGTCACGGTATCCTGGTTTTGGCGTGCTGCCAGCAGTGCCGCTTCATTCACTAAGTTGGCTAAATCAGCCCCAGCAAAACCGGGTGTCCGAATCGCCAGCTTATCTAAGTCCACATCGTCGGCTAGTTTCACATTGGGGACATGCACCGCTAAAATTGCCTTGCGTCCAATCTTATCCGGACGGTCTACGACAACCTGTCGGTCAAAGCGACCCGGACGTTGAAGCGCTGGGTCGAGGACTTCGGGACGGTTGGTTGCTGCAATCAGAATAATACCGATATTCGGCTCAAACCCATCCATTTCATTTAAGAGTTGGTTCAGGGTTTGTTCCCGTTCATCATTGGTGCCACCAATCATGGAATTGCCACCCCCACGGGATTTTCCTAAGGCGTCTAATTCGTCAATAAAGACAATACAGGGAGCATTTTCTTTTGCCTGTTTAAACAAATCGCGTACACGAGACGCACCAACTCCGACGAATAATTCAATGAACTCAGAACCCGAGAGACTGAAAAAGGGAACATTGGCTTCACCCGCAACGGCTCTAGCTAATAAGGTTTTGCCTGTACCCGGAGGACCAATGAGTAAAATTCCTTTGGGAAACTTGGCACCTAAACGGGTGTATTTTTGGGAATTTTTGAGGAAGTCGATAACTTCTTGGAGTTCGGCTTTGGCTTCATCAACCCCAGCGACATCATCAAATTTAACACCTGTTCGACCTTCAGAATATATACGGGCTTTACTTTTGCCCACATTGAAAGCGGCTGGTCCTCCAGCACCTCCTCCCCCAGCCGCACGGCGCAATAACCATATCCAAAAGCCGAAGAATAGAAGCAGCATGACCAGCCAACTCAGGAAGCCACCGATTCCGCCATCTGTTTCAGCGAGTGAGCCGGTAAACTCGACATCATGCTGTCGCAGAATTTCGACTAATTTCTGATCCTGGGGAACGGGTGTTGTCTCGAAACTACGAGACTCTTGGGATTCGGATGTTGCACCTTCTTTAAGTTGATAACGAATTTGCTCTCGACCAATCGTCGCTTGCTCAACTTTATCGGCTTGGACTTGTTCGAGAAATTGACTGTAAGGAACCTGTCGGCGGTTAGCACCGAGATTAGGGAGCAGACCAAAATTGATCAGTAAGACAGTGGCGGCGAGGAGAAGTAAGCTCGTACCATACTGTTTAACCCAGGAGCGTTTTTGTTCAGATGGTTTATTGGTGTTGTCGTTGGAGTTGTTATTGTCAACAGGCATAAGAATTCGCTAAAACAGAAATTGTCATCGATGATACGATTGAAATTACAACCGGACATGATCAAAAAAGTTAGGAAAATTGGTCACGATAACCTGTAATTCCCAATGCATGACGGCGGATGTCTCTTTCAATCTCGCACTTCACCCGGAATCCGACAGCTATCTTCTGGTAGAATTATTAGTCCCTGGACTGTAGAGACGTTGCATGCAACGTCTCTACATGGTAATTAGATTTAAGAACGAACCATCATCAGGTTATGCCCAACGCTCACGTCATTGGTCTGGGACGCTCCGGAATAGCCGCCGCACGACTCCTGAAACAGGAAGGGTGGACGGTGACAGTCAGTGATAGCAAAACCTCTGAATCTTTACAACAGCAACAACAAGCGCTGACTGCTCAGGGAATTACGGTTAAACTGGGCTATTCGCTCACTCTGGGCGATAGGGATTTACCTGAACTGATTGTGGTGAGTCCTGGTGTTCCTTGGGATATTCCGGTTTTAATTGAAGCCAGGAATCGCGGGATTGATACAATTGGCGAGATGGAACTGGCTTGGCGTTATCTCAAATCTTCTCCTTGGGTTGGGATTACGGGGACGAATGGTAAAACCACGACAACGGCTTTGATTGCAGCTATTTTTCAAGCGGCGGGGTTCCATGCACCTGCCTGTGGTAATATCGGCTATGCGGCTTGTGAATTGGCTTTGAAGCAGCAGGGGAGCCAGGGAGCAGAGGAGCCGGGGAGCAGAGGAAGGGAGAATGCCTCCATCCCTAATTCCCAATCCCAAATTGACTGGGTTATTGCAGAAATTAGTAGTTATCAAATTGAGTCGTCACGGGAGTTAGCCCCAACGATTGGGGTTTGGACAACCTTTACGCCTGATCACTTGAACCGCCACAAGACCCTGGAAAACTACTACAATATTAAAGCCAAGCTGCTGTCGCGATCGCACGATCAAGTCTTTAACGGTGATGACCCCTATTTACGTCAGTTGGGAACCACTCATTGGTCAAAGGCTTACTGGACAAGCGTCAAGGGACGTGACGCGACGCCTCGTCCCTGGGTGTATATTGAAAATGGCTGGGTGATGGTGGAATCGGAACCGATTCTTCCTGTAGACTCCTTGCGGATGGTGGGACATCACAATCAGCAGAATTTACTCATGGCAGTCGCAGCAGCGCGGTTAGCTGGAATTGAGAAACAGGCGATTGTTGAGGCAATTACTAATTTTCCCGGTGTTCCTCACCGCCTCGAACATATTATCACCTGGCAGGGAATTGATTTTATTAATGATAGTAAAGCCACGAACTACGATGCGGCGCAAGTGGGATTAGCGGCGGTTGATAGTCCGGCTATTTTAATTGCGGGGGGTGAAGCCAAAGCGGGTGATGATACGCAATGGTTGAATACGATACAAGCAAAAGCGGCGGCTGTTTTACTGATTGGTGAGGCAGCATCTGCATTTGCCCAGCGCTTACAGGAAGTTGGTTATTTCCGTTACGAAATTGTGGAAACCCTGGCAAGAGCCATCCCTAGAGCCGCCGAATTAGCACAACAAGATAATGCGCGTGTGGTTTTGCTGTCACCTGCTTGTGCAAGCTTTGACCAATATCAAAGTTTTGAACACCGAGGTGATGACTTCCGTCGGCAC
This sequence comes from Coleofasciculus sp. C1-SOL-03, assembly GCF_040220555.1. Classification (NCBI taxonomy): domain Bacteria; kingdom Bacillati; phylum Cyanobacteriota; class Cyanophyceae; order Coleofasciculales; family Coleofasciculaceae; genus Coleofasciculus; species Coleofasciculus sp. C1-SOL-03. The sequence goes on along the minus strand of NZ_JAVJUO010000217.1, from coordinate 25,724 downwards.
TGTTTGCAAGTTTTCGGATAAGCCATACCCTACCTAGGGTCTGCTGAATAAATCGTGTGGTGGGGATAGGCAATGGGCAATGGTTTCAACCCTCTGTCGAGGTACAATTCAGCGCTTAGGTCGGCTGGCAATCTTAGGATTTGGTATGATATAGCAACCGCCATAGCTGTTAGGACATATCATTTATGTAGAGACGTTGCATGCAACGTCTCTACAATGATTCCTGCTATATTATGTCCGCCGAAATAACCGTTATATCCTTCTTCCTTGCAACCTTGCTCTTTCCCCTTTCCCTTGGAGCCTTCTGCCTTCTGCCTTCTGCCTTGTCTATGCCTAAATGTGAGTATTCAACCGGACATGATATGACACTCTACCTACCCTTCAAGTCGCTTTTTCCGCAAGTCCCTAAACCCGTATCGGTAAGCGTTTCGCGCCCCAGTTACCCGCTTTTTCCTCAAAGACGCCGGGAATCTCCTGAGAACAAAAGCCGCAGTGGTTGCCATTGAGATTATATTGCCCAAGTTCGTACCAGTCGCGCTCGATTAATACCTTACCGCAGTTAGGGCAATAGGTACTCTCCTGGCGAACATCGTAAACATTACCAACGTAGGCAAAGTTAATTCCGGCAGCAATGGCTTGTTCTCGTGCCCGTTTCAGGGTTTCTTTTGGCGTTGGTGCTAGGTGTCTAAGCTTATAATCTGGATGAAACGCGGTGAAATGGATGGGTACGTCGGAACCAAGATTGGTAACAATCCAATCACACAAAGCATCGATTTCTTCAGGTGAGTCATTCTCTCCCGGAATCAGAAGAGTAGTAATCTCGAACCAAACATTGGTTTCGTGTTTGAGATAGTTCAGCGTTTCTAAGACAGGCTCAAGTCGTCCCTTGGCTAGCTTACGATAGAATTTGTCCGTGAAGCCTTTCAAGTCAATATTGGCAGCATCCATCCACTGATAAAACTCACGTCGCGGTTCAGGATTGATATAACCTGCGGTTACGGCTACGGTGGCAATTCCCTCGGCGCGGGCAATCTTGGCAATGTCGATGGCGTATTCTGCCCAAATTGTGGGGTCGTTGTAGGTAAAGGCAATACTGCGACAGCCTGTTCGTTTAGCAGCCGCGACAATTGCTTCTGGAGTGGCGATATCTGCCAAGGTATCCATTGTTTGACTTTTGGAGATATCCCAGTTTTGACAGAATTGACAGCCCAGGTTACAACCAGCCGTTCCTAATGATAATACAGGTGTTCCGGGTAAGAAATGGTTCAGGGGTTTTTTCTCAATCGGGTCGATACAGAATCCAGAACTGCGTCCGTAGGTGGTGAGTTCGAGATGTCCGTCCACATTCGCCCGCACGAAGCAAAACCCTCGGTCTCCTTCTCGAATGCGGCATTCTCGCGGACATAATGTGCAGGTGACTTCCCCGTTCTGAGAGTTTGGATGCCACCAGCGAGTAGAGGTTGTTGTTGCAATTCCCATTTTTGTGGTCGCTTTTTAGGCGGTTGTGTAGTAGTTTTCTCTGCCATTTTCATTATACAAAGCAGCGCTCCTAGCCAATAACGGAACGCTGCCTTATAAACTCCTGGATTATGGATTTCTTGAGGAGTTATTTTTATGATGACAAAGGATGCCCAGTTGGGGAGTGCGGTAATCTTGACCTTATTTTTATAATTTTCCGTATTGGCGTTGATGAAATGAGGCGATTGAGCCGGGAAATAAATTTTCTCAAAGCCCAGGCGAAAACCGTTACAACAAGATTTAGCCGGGAAATCAATTTCCTCAAAGCCAAGGCGCAAGGGAAAACGGGTTGGTTGTTCTCGCCATAAGATTTAGCCAGAGGCGAAAGCCGTTATAACGAGTTAGTCGTTCTCGCCACAAGATTTAGCCGGGAAATCAATTTCCGGCTTAAAGCTGAAACCCGTTAAAACGGGTTGGTAGAGGTAATGATTTTAAAGGGAGCGATCGCTCGTTTTATACACCCCATTAATTTGATGGCTATTAGGCAAGATATCGGGAATGATCTTTTCTGTTTTTACCTGGAAATTTTTGCTAACTCTCCTTTGACCCAATCCTTATTAAATATAGATTGATAAATTAAATTTTGAACCGTTAATTTACCATTACGCTCAACCACTAATCCTGATAAACATAATTCTTCCTGCTCAGGACTATCATCAGCTAACATTTCTCCTCTTTGTCAAATTTGCTGATAATAGCGAAGTAATGATTCTGCACCAATCTTATTACTTAGGAGTATGCGATCGCGAATAGTTCTCAGATGTTCAGGATGATCTTTTTCTTCCCAATTTTCAATAATTTGCGACCTGACTAAGTTGTTGATGTCCTGTGCTTCACTACCAGCAGGAATAGTATAGGTAATCATTTGGGTAATCCGACAAAGCTTTTGAGTTAAAAAAGGTTGACCGTTTGTCCATTTCAGAATTTCTCTGAGGACAGAGCGAGGCTTTTCTACTTTACCTTCTAATCCTCGTGTTAACACCATCGCTTCCTCTAGGCTAAAGCCACGTAATTCAATCGCTTGACCAATATTAAAAGGCGTTTTTGTTTTGTCTTGAATCAAATCAGAGGGCGTGGCTACACCCAACAGCGCAAACGTCAAACGCTTATACTCTGGATTCTGGTCATGTCTGTTATAGCAGGATTGGATTAGGGAAAAAAAATCATCAGTCGGAAAACTTAAGCTCAGTATACAATCAATTTCCTCGATAAAAATAACAATTGGTTGAGGAATAATAGCTAACAAGACTTCCTCAATAAACTCACCTAAGCGCTGTACAGGCGATAAAAATTCATGCTCTTGCCACCACTGTTTCCAATTGACCCGAGACGCCAATTGTAATTCACTGACTAAACGGTAAGCAATTGCCTTATACCATTGTCGTTCATTTGTCGGACGAACAATGCGAGTCAAATCAACCACCGGGCAGACAATTCCTGCAAGTTCTAACCGTTTCTTCGTTCGCACTCGTAAGCTAGATAGACCCATTTGTCGGGAATTGCAGACGTAACAAAATCTCCCTGCTTTCAACGCCTGATAAAGGTCTTGGTCTGCTTGACGCACGACATAACTGGTAGCATCCAGAGGTAAACTTCCGCCAACATGGTAAGAATATAAGGGAGGTTGTTTGGTAGAGGTCGGAACTAATGATGGTATCGGTAATTGTATCCCAATAATCTCCTCCTGACTACCATCTTCAAGCACTTTGTCAAATTTAGCTGTTGCATCGGCTATGTCACCAATGACAAAGCTTTTCATTGCCTGACTGTAACGCAGTAAGGGTTTAAATCCAAATTCCTCTAACGGTTCTGCATAGGTTTCTACTAATGAAGTTAGGCGTAATACCTCTGCTATATCTATGTTCTCTCTTTTCACACGTTCACTGAGAACCTCTGCCAATTTTCGCCCTGCTTCAGCAGGTTGCGTATACGCCAATGCCGTCCACTCCTGCGCTTCTCGTAAATCCTGCGTAGCCGGATCATCTTCAGTAAGCTGCTGCGCTACATAATCAATCAAAAATGCACCCAATTCCTCCAATCTTTGTTGCCCAAACTGTTCCTTCAATTCCCTGAGCAACAGATTGCGAACTGGAATATCCATCTCATACATATCATAGCCAACCTGCCGACATAAACGCGACAGCAATACCCGCGCTACCGCCGTCCAAGGTGTTTCCGGGATGAAGGTTGCCCAAATTTGGTAGAGTAAGTCAGGGGTGAGAACTAGAGGAAAGGCGGCGTGACAAGCTAGATTTAGATGGGCTTCCCCAAATTGTTTGGCAAACCCCACAATCCGCTCAACAGCGACTCGCTTTTCTCGTTCTTGGTTCGTTGTTGCCATGATTTTGATTGGGGATTGGGATTGGGAATTGAGGCAGACACAATACTGACTAATAGTATAAGCTAGCTTTGGTAAGCTATGATAACCTTGAGTAATAGTGCGTTAAGCTGTTCGGCATTTAAACCTTAATGTCAATAATAGCGAAAGCCTTGCCGTAGAGCGAGCATCTTGCTCGCTACTAATGCCCAATTTAAATGCATGACAGCTTACGCTTCGCTCTCCTCACAATGGCGGAATGATACAGCTAAAATGGTGGAATAGATTTGATGTTTTTTTGGGCGCACGTCAGTGCGCCCCTACGGTTTATGGACGTAATTCAAATCCCTCAAGTTAGGTGTGCCATGCCATTATAAAGTTGACATGCATCCTAATGATTCAACCCGTTTTAACGGGTTTTAGCTTTAGGTTCCGGAAATTTATTTCCCGGCTTGATTTAGGGGTTGATTTACCCCTCATCTATACATTTTATCCCCAACTCCGGATCGCCCCCGCAATACGCTAATCGCCGCATTCATCCCCTGACGACTCATTTCAAACATTGGCACAAAACGGGCAATTTCCGCCGCCGTTGTATACAACCAACTCTCATTCGGCATCGGGTTTAATCCAATAACTCACTCGTACTCACCTTTTTCCCCGACTTCCCCTTCACCATCTTCTCTCGCAACTTAGCAAATCGCTCTACCGCCGCCTCAACTAACCCTGGCGCCAATACCGGAAAATGAGCGTTAATCATCTCAACTAACTGGTTTGACCCCGGAAACTCAATATAATGAAACAGACAACGACGCAAAAAAGCATCGGGTAAATCTTTTTCATCATTGCTGGTAATAAACACAATCGGCGGATAAACTGCCTTAACCTTCTCCCCCGTTTCCTCAATAACAAATGTCTGCTCGTCAAGTTCCCGCAACAAATCATTAGGGAAATCGATATCCGCCTTATCAATTTCATCAATTAGCACCACGGTGCGCTGATGATTTTGAAACGCCCGTCCTAACGCCCCCATTTTGATATAATGCTCTAAATTCTCCACCTGAGACTGGCTTTTTTCACCCATCCGCACCAGTTGAGCATCGTGTAGACGGCGCACCGCATCGTAGGTATAAAGTCCATCTTGCGCCTGACTGGTTGATTTAACATACCACGGCTCATAAGGTAAGCCTAATTCATAAGCCACCGCCTCCGCTAATCGTGTCTTACCGCATTCCGGTTGCTCAAAGTTCTCAGCTAACCTAACATTCGATTGACCAACACTGCCACAATTATCCACCAGAAACATCAACAAATGCCTGTCGCCTTGGGGTAAACTTTTCTTTGCCCTTGTCACCAACGGTTCCCAGAACTCCTGTAGCCATTCAGAAAGTATACCTAGCGGCATATAATCCACCGTATAGAAGACAAAAATAACATCCTGAGTTTGCCAGCGATCGCAAACTCGATCCATAATCTCCGTAGGTGTCGCTTCTCTGGGTAATTGGAGACAAGCAGTAAGTTCTCGCCACAAGTTTGGGATACTCTTACCCACACCACTAGAGCTGACATCAATTTTAATCGGAGATTGATTCTGCCGCCCTGGGATCAACCGCAACAGTCGATTCAGCAAAAATTGCTGTCCATAGCAAGGCTCACCATGAACCAAAAAGCCTGCGGTGCGCTGAAGTTCAATCACCTGTTTAAATCGCTGAGACTGTTCCTTAAAGTCAATCTCAAGAATTCGATCAAACAGAACCGGAAAAGTTTGCTGGGGTGGCGGTTCTACCGGATCAGACGGGGATTGAAGATCAGAAAGTCCCCCATACCCCAGCAACCGTTCTTCTAGGGAAGAAAGTCGCTCAGACGAGTCTGACGGTTCACGCTCCTCAATCTCAAAATCAGCGATTTTTTCCAGACTTAGCCCTAATTTTTGGCAAATTTCCTCGAAATAGGAGTAACTGATGAACTTGCCATTGACAAATTTACTAATCGTGTCTCGGTTCATCCCCAACGCCTCAGCTAAACGTTGCTGAGTGTGACAGCGACGTTTATAAGCTTGCTTAACCTCCCGGATGTACTGTGGAGCCACTCTAACCGACATCGCTCATCTTTGACCCCTGGCTTCACTCATGTCGATTTTTTGTCGTTTTTGTCGGACTTTTGTCGGAACGACACTGATTCCGACAGTCGCCGAGTTTGATGAAAATGTCGAACCCATCAGAAAACCACTCATGCAAAACGTAGAAGCTATGAAAATCATCCTGGAAATCATTGTAATCTTTCTCACGTTTCCAGAATATGCTCCACTTCTCGCCCTCGTTGTGGTTCTGGGGACACTCTACTCCCTGCTTAATAGAGAGGACAAGGGAGACAAGTAATACCGAGTTGCGCTCAAATGTAGTAGATAGGAAGAGCAGGGGGATCTAAAAAAGGGGAGTGTCGCTTAGTCTAACAAGCTGTCATGCATTTAAATTGGATGTTAGTAGCGAGCAAGATGCAAAGCCTGCGGCATGGCTTCGCTTAACGCACTACAAGGATGAGAGTCATTATTGACATTAAGAGCCTTAAATGAACGATGCTTTTATTCCAAGAATCCATCGAGTCCTTCTGCCATTAACTGGAGTTGTGAAGCCTTCAACTCCACTAACTCTGTTTCTTTCGCCTGGATTTCTTGCTCTAAAATAGACATCTGCTGTGCAGTTATCGCCGCCTGATGAGCAGACTGTCGCCAACCCCTAACTGAAACATATCCCACAGACGCTCCTAAACTGAGCAAGGTTGCCAAACCCAGGTAAGGAGCGGCTATATCTTTAACTTTACCGGAAAATATCGGTTCATTTTCCGAGGAAATTTGTATCGGCGAAGATCCCACAAATAGAAGGGGAGAAGTTAAAATGAAGAAGGTAGAACCCAAAATCATAACCGGGGTCAGGAAAAACTTTTTCACGATTGAAGGGGGAGTCATAATTCACCAGGTTTAAAAATAGCACTTCAATGAAATTGTCCGAATCGTTTGCTAGTTAACAAACGCATTGACCTTGGGCATCACATGATTTTTCCGTAACTACATCCTCTGACAAAGTGTTACTAACTTATGTTCCAGGAGGCTCTTAATCGAGTGTCGTTTCCTGAAAATTAAACTTTGAAAATGCTTGTATCGTCAGCGTTTCAGCAATGCGTAAATAGTCACTTTATTTGGGCTGTGCTGTAATCAGTTAATTGAGGATTTATCCTCTTTTGAAGGAATACCAGTTTCTGATAGAGTGGAAATTCTGAGAGTGAAAACTAAACAGCACTCTATTGATTTTTGTAGAGAAAAATCAGCGATTGCCTTTGGCACTAGCGAAGCTAATCGCTGAAAGCGCAATTATTAGGTATTGTCATGAAACTTAAATGGAATGTCACTGACTTAAGGCTGGTGGGCAATGCCCACCCTACGATAGATAAAGGGTTTTGACGCTCCCCAAATGCTTATTTCAGTGCTATTCAACTTAAATGGGCGATACTGGACTCGAACCAGTGACCCCTTCCGTGTGAAGGAAGTGCGCTACCACTGTGCTAATCGCCCCTAGCCCCCTAAATTAACATAGCGCCGCCTGAAACTACAACTCACACAATTAAATATCTTGGGGATATTCCTTCCACAATGAAGTAGTGTGATTTAGACTCCGGTGATTACCATTTCCCAAAATCAGGTGATCCACTACGGCTACGCCGATTATCAGCGCCCCCTGCAAAAGCTGTTTGGTCAAATCAATGTCATCCTCAGAAGGTTCAACACTACCCGTTGGATGACTATGCCCCACAATAAACCGCGTCGCTCCATGGCGCAAAACAGCTTGTAAAATCTCGCGCGGACATGCTAATGTCTGTGTGGCGGTACCTACGGAGATGAGTTTAATCCCTAATAAGTGATTTTTCACATCCAACAGCAACACAGCAAACCGTTCCTGAGTTTGCCACATTAACTCATGACTGAAAGCCGCCGCCGCTGCCATGGGATTGTCAATGATAGTACCTTCTGTGGGGCGAGACTGAAAGGCGCGTTTTCCCAGTTCAATGGCGGCTAAAATGGTGGCAGCTTTGGCAGGTCCGACGCCATGAATACGCATCAACTCTTGGGGTGAGATATCTCGCAATACCGCCATGGGATCGCGCTCATCTTGACTCAATTGCTGCAAAATATATTGTCCCAAACCGACTGCCGAAAGTTTACCTTTGCCTTGACCTGTGGCAAGCAAAATAGCAATCAATTCCGCTGTCGCCAAATTTTTGGCACCGATCGCCATTAGTCGTTCGCGTGGACGTTCGCTAGCAGGAATATCGGTAATTCTAAGGCTATAGGTCATAACGCTACCCCATCACTCCGAGACAAGCAGATCATTATCAGGTTCGGTTGAATACCTACACGTTGGTACTCTTTAAGGCTCTAGGGCAGAAGGCTCTAGGGCAGAAGGTAAGAAGTAAGGTGGCAAGGTGAAAGTCAAAAATCACTGTCTAGACGGACATGATATCATGACTGAGAGCTAATTGCTATAGTAATAGAATTTTGGACTTTAATTTGTAAAGTTAGGCGATTAGTGATTGAGAATTAGTGATTGGGGTGGCGTCTGATCCGCTATTAACTATAGTCTTTTCACCCCTAAGTAGGTTAATGGAAATAAACTCAACTCTATTAAGCCGTTCTAACGGTGATGGAGATTGTTCAGGAGTTCTATGTCAACGTATCGCTTATCTCCCGCATCTCCAGCGAGAACAGTAAAGGGTTGATCGGGTTCTCCGAGATGATTTAACACGAGTACCGCTTGGGTAAACTCTTGGTCTTTTGTATAATTGTTGACTGTAATTAGTGTGGTGATACCTGCTTGCGTCGCTGCAATTAAACCCTGATCAGAATCTTCGATCGCCAAACAGTCTTGGGACGGCAAATCCATTTGCCGCAGTACATGGTTGTAAATATCGGGGGCGGGTTTTTTGGCGGGGACGATATCACCCGCCGCGATCGCATCAAACCAACTTAGACTCTCATCCCCCAGAGTATGCTGCAAAAGCGCCGTTACATTAGCCAGGGCGCTAGTTGTGGCGATCGCTAACCGAATTCCTTGCGATCGCGCCGCTTTAATCAATCGTTGCACACCCGGACGTAGGGGGATAGAACCCGTGGCGATAAGTTGCTGATAATGGTGAGTTTTCGCCCGGTGCAGATTGGCAATGAACTCGTCGAAATTAGTCGGAGGTTGGAAATCGGGGCGATATTGCTTCAAATAATAGCGGATACGTTCCTTACCGCCAGCAACCGCTAATAGTTCACCATAAAGGGAAACAGACCAATCCCAATCGAATCCCGCTTCGGCAAAGGCACGGTTAAAGGCGACGCGGTGTCCGTCTTGTTCTGTATTGGCTAATGTCCCATCTACGTCAAAGATTAATGCTCGAAGTTTGGTCATTGGTCATTGGTCATTGGTCATTGGTCATTATTAGGTCTTATGTCAGCAACTATACCCAAATAAGGTGTGCCAAGCCACTACATAAGTCTTGCACACTTGCTACCCCCATCGTCTGAATTTGACCGACTCAACACCAATCCGATTTAATAGGGGACAAGCATTAAGGTCAATCAGGCAATTTGAGATGATTCTTCGCCAACTGATAGCATTCCTAGTCGCGATCGCTCTAGTCGTTCATCCTCTATCTGCTCAAGCGGCTGACTATCCGCCTCCCTTATCCTACAGTCACGCCCAACTCACAGGCAAAGACTTCTCCGGTCAAAATTTACAGACGGCTGAATTTGCTAATGCTAATTTACAGTTAAGTAATTTTGCCTATGCTGACTTGCGAGGGGCTATTTTTAGTGGTTCGGTGATGACTCATGCCAATTTGCATGGTGCGGATTTAAGCTACGGTATGTTAGATCAGGCAGATTTGACGGGTGCAGATTTAAGTGATGTGATTTTAGTCGAAACTCTCTTACTGGGTTCAGTGTTTGATAATACATTAATTACGGGGGCTGACTTCACTGATGCTCTCTTAGATGGCGCACAACTGAAACATTTATGTCAGCAGGCGTCAGGAATTAATTCTAAAACTGGCGTAGCCACCAGCGATTCTCTCGGTTGTTCTTCATAATGTCATTGGTCAGACTCGCTATTGGTATAAGTAGGTGGACACAATTAAAGTGAGCGGTGGAGATTAGGGAACAGGGAACAGGGAACAGGGAACAGGGAACAGGGAACAGTAAGGGTTTGAGGAAGATTTACAGAAGTTCACCGAGTTCAGTTTATTTCCATCAGCCTATTGATGTAATCCTTAATAACTATTGATGGGTTGAATAAACCCATAATTTTTGTGGGCAATCTTTCTATTATTTTTTTCACAAAATCGTCATTTATATCCTCACCATAACGTATTACAAGTACGATGGCTGTATTACATTGATATTCCAAAACCGACCTCCCCTTGGAATTGAAAAAAAACCTTGACGGTGTATAATTTTAGGCAAAGATTAGTCGATATAGTGCGCTAGCGATTCATTCCAGGGTGCCAATGAACGTCAGCATTGAGTCTTCCGGGTGATTGGAGACTCGTGTAGATTGGCTGCAATGATCGATACCAAGGGTAAAAGATTTGCTTCTGCTTCCCAGTGCTTGCAGAAGGATTAATTAGTCAATTTTCCATCGCGATAGGAGAAGGCTTCAGGACAGAAGGGTTATAGGATACTTCGCCGTTGCAGCCGTTCCGTATGTGCTAACCGCGATAAAGCATCTAAGTAGTCGGACAAAAGAAAACGGTACTGTGTAAATTTTTGTAAATCGCCCTCAAACCCTTACTGTTCCCCGTTCCCTGTTCCCTGATCTCAACCGTTAACTTTAATTGTGTCCACCTACTTATTACATCCGTTACTGAATCGGTTGTCATCGGTCATTAAACGCAGCTTCCGTCTTTTCGGGAGCAAGTTTGACATAAGACATAAGACATAAGACATAAGACATAAGACGAATAATCCATGACACTAGACATCACCGGCTACCGTATTGTTACCCAAATTTACGAAAGCAGTAAAACCCTGGTCTATCGCGCCATTCGTGAATCCGACCAACATCCAGTAATCATCAAACGCCTAAAAAGCGAGTATCCTACCCTCTCGGAACTCGTCCAGTTTCGCCATCAATACACCCTAGCTAAAAGCCTGAATCTACCTGGCGTCGTGCAACCCTATAGCCTGGAAAATTACCGCAATAGCCTGGTCTTAGTCCTGGAAGACAGTGGTATTTCCCTCAAGGATGAGATGAAGCGATGGTCGAATGGACGGATGGGAGAGACAACCGATGGTATTCAGGCATTTCTGCACATCGCCCAGCAAATTTCCCAAATTCTCGAAGGACTCTATGATCATCGGATTATTCATAAAGATATCAAACCTGAAAACCTGCTGATTCATCCCACCACCCAACAGGTTAAACTCACCGATTTCAGCATTGCGTCTCGCTTACCCAAACAGAAACAGGAACTTCAACACCCCGATGTTTTACAAGGGACTCTCCTCTATATGTCCCCCGAACAGACGGGACGGATGAATCGTGGGATTGACTATCGCAGCGATTTTTATTCCTTGGGAATCACCTTTTATTACCTCCTGACCGGACAACTTCCTTTTACATCTCAAGACCCCATGGAGTTGGTTCACTATCATCTCGCTAAAACCCCAACACCGCCTATAGAATTAGTTCCCACTATTCCCCTCATGGTGAATGCATTGATTCTAAAATTGATGGCAAAAACCCCAGAGGAACGTTATCAAAGTGCGGCTGGATTGAAAGCGGATTTGGTACAATGTTATGATCAATGGCAAGAAACAAGAAAGATTTTCCCCTTTGTTTTAGGACATCGGGATATTTCTGGAAATTTTGTGATTAGTGAAAAGCTATACGGTCGGGAAGCAGAGGTGGCTACCTTACTGGCTGCATTTGACCGGGTTAGCCAAGGGCGGGCGGAAATGATGCTAGTGGCTGGCTTTTCTGGAATTGGTAAAACTTCGGTGGTTAATGAAGTTCATAAACCGATTGTACGCCAACGGGGTTATTTTATTGCGGGGAAGTTTGATCAATATAAACGGAATATCCCCTATTCTTGCCTCATCCAGGCTTTTCAAGAACTCATGGCGCAGTTACTCACAGAAAATCAACACCGCCTAGAGGAATGGCGACAGCAACTGTTAGAGGCTTTAGGGGAAAATGGTCAGGTGATTATTGATGTGATTCCGGAAGTGGAATTAGTAATTGGATCTCAACCTGCTGTCCCCCAACTGACGCCCTCTGAAGCCCGGAATCGCTTTAACCGTGTTTTTAAACGATTTGTTCATGTTTTTACCGCCGCAGAACACCCTTTAGTCCTGTTTCTCGATGACTTGCAATGGGCGGATGCTGCATCCTTGCAATTTATTCACCGCTTGATGAGTGATCCGGAGAGTGAGTATTTGTTGCTAATTGGGGCTTATCGGGATAATGAAGTGAGTCCTACCCATCCGTTTATTTTAACCCGAGACGAGATTCAAGCGGCTGGCGGAACTGTTACCACGATTACGCTGGACGCCTTGCAGGTTCCCCATATTGCTGAATTAATTGCAGATACCCTGAATTCATCGCCCCAGCAGGTTCAACCGTTAGCCCAATTAATTGTCCGGAAAACTCAGGGGAATCCCTTCTTCTTAACTCAGTTACTCAAGTCCCTTTACCAAGACGAACTGATTCGGTTTGATGGACAAAAAGGAGAATGGACGTGGGATATTCAGCAGATTGAACGGGCAGAGATTACGGATAATGTGGTGGAATTAATGGTTGGCAAAATTCAAAAGTTTTCTCAGGCAACCATTGATATATTAAAACTCGCCGCTTGCATTGGCAATCGATTCAGCTTAGATATCCTCGCCGTTGTCAGTGAACAGTCCGTCAATCAAACCGCGATCGCACTCTGGGAAGGGTTGGTGGCGGGATTAATTTTACCCTTAAGCGATCGCTATCAGATTCCTCTGGTTTTGGAGGAGGCGGAGTTACAGAAATTCTGTGCGGCTGCGGTGGAAGTTGACTATAAGTTTTTACATGATCGGGTTCAGCAAGCGGCTTATTCACTGATTCCGGAGGCGGATCGACAACAGGTACATTTGCAAGTGGGGCGATTGTTACTGAATAACTTTGATCCAGAGGAATTGGAGGAAAATATATTTGATGTTATCAGTCACCTCAATGCTGGAGACGCTTTCATTACAGATAGTGATGAACGCTACCACGTTGCCCAACTGAATCTCCAAGCTGCCCAGAAAGCTAAGTCATCGTCTGCCTTTAAAACGGCGTTGAAGCTACTTAGGATTGGGATTCGTTTTTTGCCTGAAACCCGTTGGCAGGATAATTATTCCTTAACCTTGAGACTCTATTTGGAAGCTGGGGAAGCGGAATATTTAAATGGGAATAATGCAGCAGGGATACAAGTTTTAGACTATACCGCATCCCACGCCAAAAGCATTCTCGATCGATGCCGCATCAACGAGTACAAAATTGTCTGTTATCGGATGAGAAATGAACTAGACGCGGCGTATCAAGTGGGCTTAGAGACGTTGAAGTTGTTGGATATTGACTTTCCTCCTTATCCTGATCAGGCGTATATTCTCCAAGAATTGCATCATACTAAAGCCCTGATTCATCAGGTTCTTGATCGAGATAAAGAAAATACGGGCGAATTTTCTTCCCTATCTTTTCCTACATCGGAAATGGGGTTTGGAGACCAAACCCCTACCACCCTGGCAAACTTGCCCCCTATGCAAGATCCAGAAAAGTTAATGGCGCAGCGGATTTTAAAAGAAGTGTGGCCCATTGCTTACTTTATCGGTTCCAAGGGGTTGCACGTCTGTGCGATGAAAATCACCCAACTTTCGATTCAATATGGAAACTCGCCAATTTCGGTTCTTGGCTATATGCTTTATGCCTTTAACTTGGTGTTTCGCTATGGCGAAATTGAAGCGGGCTGTGAAATGGGACAGTTATCCTTAACCCTACATGAACGATTTCACACCAAGGAATTAGAGGCAAATATTTTAGATATGTGGGGGGGATTAATCTTACTCTATAAACAACATATTCGTGACTGTAAGCCCTATTTATTAACGGGGTTGAATAGCGGCATTGAAACGGGTTCCTATCAATGGTCGGGTTACTGTTCGATTAACTATATGTTCCAGTGCTTTTTTGGCGATGAATCCTTGCTACGCACAGCGGAAATAATTGAAGACTTTATCCCGACCTTGACGAAGATTGATCCCAATATGCTAAACTATCAACTCATTGCTAGGGAAGCGATTGTCAATCTGACTCAAGGCGCAGAACAGCCGGAACGACTGGTGGGAGAATGGGTGTCAGAGGAGCAAGTTTTGAACTTTGGCTTAACCTCTAATGATTTATTAACGGTCTTTGTTGTCTATGTGTATAAACTGGCGTTAGCTAACTGGTATGGTAAGATACACGAAGCGGTAGACTATGCCCAAAACGCTGAACAGTATGTAGAAGGATCTGAGGGAATTTTTACGAACCCGGTGTTCTATTTCCACCAAAGTATTGCCCTGTCGCGGGCGTATCCCCAAGTGGATACTGACACGCAAAAACATTACCTGAAAATTTTGTATCGGAATCGGGAAAAATTCCAACAGTGGGCAGATCATTGTCCGGAGAACTATCAGCATAAATTTAAACTCATTGAAGCTGAACTGGCGCGGATTACCCAGCAAGGCTATGATGCAATAGACTACTATGATCAGGCGATCGCCTCGGCACGGGAGAATGGTTATATCCAAAACCAGGCACTAGCCAATGAACTCGCGGCACACTTTTTTATGGCAAAGGGAAAGGAACAAATTGCCAAGGTGTACTGGCAAGAGGCGAGTTATGCCTATCTAAGATGGGGCGCAACGGATAAAGTGAAACAGCTTTATCATCACTATCCTCAGTTTCTCACCACTGAAGTCACTATCCAAGAGGATTTAAAGCCTGATCAAACAACCAGTAGCACGTCCTCTCAATCCACTGAACTGTTGGATTTAAATACGGTTTTTAAGGCATATCGAGCCATTGGGCGGGAAATTGTATTGGAGCAGTTACTGACTAAATTAATGCAAATTCTGATTGAAAATGCTGGGGCGCAACGGGGGGTTTTGCTACTGCCGTCTGATCAGGAGGGAGAACAATGGCGGATTGAAGTGGTGGGTGATGTGGATCATCCAACGGTTCCTGTTTTGTCCTCTAGGGCGCTAGCGGAACAGGTTCCAGTTTCTCTGATTAACTATGTCTCCCATACTCAAGAAACTATCGTATTAAAGAATGCTAGCACCCAAGGAAGTTTTAGCAGTGATCGCTACATTCAAACCCATCAAACCCAATCCATTTTATCGGTTCCCTTAGTTAACCAAGGGAAACTGCGAGGAATTGTTTATCTGGAAAATAATCTCACCCCAGGGGCATTTACCTCAAACCGCACCCAAGTTATTCAACTCCTCGCCGGACAAGCCGCGATCGCAATAACAAATGCTCAACTCTATGCCCAGGTGAAAAAAAGCGAATCTCAGCTTAAACAGTTCCTGGATGCGATGCCTGTGGGCGTATTTGTCATCGATCGCCATGGCTTACCCTATTACGCTAACCAAGTGGGCAAGCAGATTTTAGGTCAAGACGTGGTGGAAGCGACCTCCGCCGAGGACATGACGACTGTATACCACGCCTATCTCGCGGGAACCGACCAAATCTATCCCAGCGATCGCGATCCCATTGTTAAGGCACTCCAGGGCGACAGTACCAAAGTGGATGATATGGAAATCCGCCGCCCGGATCAGACGATTCCCATCGAAAATGCCGGAATGCCGATCTATGACGACGAGGGAAATGTGGCTTATGCGATCGCGGCGTTCCAGGATATTAGCGATCGCCAAAAAGCGGCACAATTATTAGCCGATTATAATTCCACCTTAGAAGCCCAAGTTGCTGAACGAACTGAGGCATTGCAGCAAAGCCAAGCTAAGTTTTTTGGCATTGTTAATATTGCCGAAGATGCGATTATTTCCATTAATGAAGACCAACGCATTCAACTATTTAATCAAGGGGCAGAACGAATTTTTGGTTATCGGGCAGATGAGGTATTAAATCAACCCCTGGACATCCTCCTGCCCCAATCAGTGCGGCACAGTCATCAACATCATATTCAGCACTTTGGTCAGACTAAAACCCCATCTCGACGCATGGCAGATCGTCCTAATACGGGTGGTGTATTTGGGCGACGCAAAACGGGCGAAGAATTTCCAGCAGAAGCCTCAATTTCAAAGCTCAAATTGAGTCAGGGGATGCTCTATACTGTAATGCTCAAAGACATTAGCCACCGTCAACAAACTGAAAAAGCAGTACGAGACAGCGAGGAACAATTCAGAACCTTAGTCGGCAATATTCCCGGTGCCGTGTATCGTGTCCTCTGTGACGAACATTGGACAGCCTTATATATTAGCGATCGCATCGAAGACGTGTATGGATACCCGGCGACTGACTTTATGGACAATCCAGTCCGTACCATCGCCAGTGTGATTCATCCGGATGACAGAGAAACAGTTGAAAGGATGATTCATCACGCCGTCAATGAAAGGCGATCGTTTATCTTAGAGTACAGAATATTACATGGTGATGGAACCATTCACTGGGTCTACGAAAAAGGTCAAGGCATCTTTGATGAAGCCGGAAACCTTCTGTGGTTAGATGGGGCAATGTTTGATATTACCGAACGCAAACGGGCAGAACAAGCGCTTCAGGATAAAAATCAGGAACTTGCCACCACCTTAAAACAACTCAAAGCCACCCAAGATGAACTGATTCAATCCGAGAAAATGGCAGCCCTAGGGCAACTGATTGCCGGAGTTGCTCATGAGATTAATACCCCCTTAGGCGCCATTCGCTCCTCCGCCGGAAATATGGCAAAGTTCTTAGCCCAAACCTTAACCCAATTGCCCACACTATTTCACTCCCTCTCCCCCGAACAAGGGCAGGAATTCTTAACGTTACTCCAACAGTCTTTGGACTATGAATCGAATCTCAGTGCTAGAGAAGAACGGAAACTCAGACGCGGCTTAACTCGACAATTGGAAGCAGAAGAAATTGAAAATGCTGATAGCCTCGCGGATACATTGGTCGATATGGGAATTTACGACCAAGTTGAATCCTATTTCCCCTTATTGAAACGGTCAGATAGTAGTCAACTCTTAGACACCGCCTACAAACTCTCCGGGCTTCAACGGGGAACACGAACTATTTATACCGCCACCGAACGGGCAGCAAAAGTGGTATTTGCCTTAAAAACTTATGCCCGTTATGACCACTCCGGCGAAATGATTCCCGCCAATTTAACCGAAGGAATGGAAACCGTACTCACCCTTTATTACAATCAACTCAAACATGGGGTAGACGTAATCCGCCACTATCATGAGTTACCCCCAGTTACGTGTTATCCGGATGAATTAAATCAAGTGTGGACAAATCTCATTCATAATGCCTTGCAAGCCATGGACAACAAAGGAACTTTAACCATTGAAATCCAGCAGCAAGACAATCAGGCAAAGATTAGCATCACCGACAGTGGCAAAGGGATTCCCCCAGAGATCCAAGCGAAAATATTTCAGCCCTTCTTTACCACCAAACCCGCCGGAGAAGGGAGTGGATTAGGACTCGATATTGTTAAAAAGATTATTGACAAGCATCAGGGACAGATTAATGTTGCATCTATTCCGGGTCAAACCACGTTTACGATTTTACTACCCATGAACCATCCATGAGCAATGATTAATGTTTGTAGTCAGCGATGCGAGCGCTTCTGGCACGCTTCGTGCCTACTACGAACCCAGCTTAAGTCAGTACCATTCCGCTTTAAATGAGTGACATTCGACCAATGACCAATAACCAATGACAAAGGACTAATGACCAATGACTAAACCCGTTATTTTGTGTGTTGACGACGAGAAAGTAGTCTTAAAAAGCCTGAAGACTCAACTCAAAGAAGCCTTTGGTGATACTTACAGCTATGAAGTCGCCGAAGATGCGGATGAAGCCTTAGATTTAATTGATGAACTCGCTGAAGAGGAGGTCAGCATTATCTTAATCGTGTCCGATTGGTTAATGCCAGGAATGAAAGGAGACGAGTTTCTAATTAAGGTTCATCAGCAATTCCCCGAAGTAATTAAAATTATGCTCACCGGTCAAGCCGATGAAACCGCTATTGAACGAGCCACATTACAGGCAAATTTGCATCAATGTTTATATAAACCTTGGTCAGAAGCTGAATTAGTGGAAACCATCAAGTCAGGATTATATCAGTTATAAGTTATAAGTGGGGGTGCATCTTAAGCGGTTTTGCATTTAAACCTTAATGTTAAGAATAACAAATTACTTGTTCTCGGTAAAATCAGTGTAACTAACCTCTCACCCCCTACCCCAATCTCTCTAATAAATCCGTGAAATCAGTGTAACTAACCTCTCACCCCCCTACCCCAATCCCTCCAATAAATCCGTGAAATCAGTGTTTTGACCAATAACAATCCCCTAATCGAACCATGGTGAAACAAGTAATCATCTGTGTGGATGATGAAAAAACAGTCCTCAGCAGCCTCAAAGCCGAACTCAAGGAAGCGATTGATAAAAAATACCTCATCGAAATTGCTGAAGCGGGGGAGGAGGCGTTAGAGTTAGTCGAAGAACTCCTAGAAGATGGCTATGAAATCCCGTTAATTATCTCGGATCATATTATGCCGGGAATGAAAGGGGATGAACTCTTAAAACAGGTTCATCGTCTCTCACCTAAAACCCTCAAAATCATGCTCACCGGACAAGCCGATATTGAAGCGATCGGCAATGCGATTAAGTATGCTAAACTCTATCGTTATATTGCTAAACCCTGGCAATCCTCTGACTTAACCTTAACCGTTCAAGAAGCCGTCAACAGTTATCTCCAGGATAAAAAACTGGCTGAACAAAACCAAAAACTCCAGCGTTTGAATCAGGAATTAGAACACTCCATTCAATTACTCAGTAGCAATGAGCGCAAATTTCGGGCAATTTTCAATCAAACCTTCCAGTTTACAGGAATGCTGCATCTGGATGGTAGGGTTCTAGAAGTGAACCAAACTGCATTAGAGTTTGGTGGCGTGCAGCTTGCGGATGTCGTTGGCAAGCCATTTTGGGAATGCTACTGGTGGACAATTTCCCCTCTGACCCAAATCCAGTTACAAGCGGCAATTAGCCAAGCCGTTGAAGGTCAGTTTATTCGGTATGAGGTGGAAATCTTAGGCGCAAATCATTGCGTCGCTAAAATTGATTTTTCGATTAAGCCGATTTTTGATGAAAGTGGCACAATTGACTTTCTAATTATCGAAGGTCGAGACATTAGCGATGTCTACAAAGAACTAGAATTACGCAAACAAGCCGAAGCCGCTTTATTGAAAGCCGAACAAAAATATCGGTCTATCTTTGAGAATGCTCAAGAAGGTATCTTTCAAACGACACTCGACGGTCATTATCTCAATGCTAACCCCGCTTTAGCTCAAATCTACGGCTACGATTCCCCGGAAGAATTGATGACAACTCTCTCTAGTCCTCAGCATCAACTTTATGTAGACCCCCGCCGTCGTCAGGAATTCATCACCCAAATGCAGCACCATGGTGGCGTCTGCGACTTTGAGTCCAGAATTTGTCGCAAAGATGGTCAAATTATTTGGATTAGTGAGAGCGCCCGGACGATTTATGATGCTTCTGGCAACCCCCTTTACTATCAAGGTTTTGTGGAAGATATTACCGCTCGCAAACAAGCCGAAGCCGAGCGAGTCAAGTTCACCAATGAACTCTGTCAACTGAATCAAGCCTTCTCTCGGTTTGTTCCCGGTCAATTCTTACAGATTTTAAATAAAAAAAGCGTTGTTGATATTAAATTAGGGGATCAAGTCCAGCAAGAGATGTCCGTCCTCTTTGCGGATATTCGCGACTTTACAAGCCTCTCGGAACGGATGACTCCCCAGGAAAATTTTAAATTTATCAATGCCTATCTCAAGCGTATGGAACCGCTGATTGTTGAACATCAGGGGTTTATTGATAAGTATATTGGCGATGCGATTATGGCGTTATTTAGTGGCATTGCTGATGATGCGGTGAAAGCTGGAATTGCCATGTTACAACGCCTAGGTGACTATAATCAATGTCGGCTTCGCGCTGGTTATACGCCCATCCGTATTGGTATTGGCATTAATACAGGATCATTGATGTTAGGCACTGTCGGTGGACAAAACCGCATGGATGGTACGGTGATTAGTGATGACGTAAATTTAGCCGCCCGTCTGGAAGGACTCACGAAACAGTATGGCGTCCCTCTATTAATTTCTGGGCAAACTTTGGCACGATTACACAATCCCACCGGGTACAATATTCGCTTCATCGAGCAGGTTAAAGTTAAAGGCAAATCCAAAGCCGTCGCCGTGTTTGAAGTATTTGATGGGGATAATTTAGGGCTTAAGCAGAGCAAGTTAGAAACGCTGACGACGTTTGAAGAAGGGTTATTTCTCTACAAAAAGCAGGCATTTAAAAAAGCCCAGCTACGATTTGAAGAGGTTTTGCGAATCAACCCCCAAGATACGGTGGCGAAAATCTATCTGCAGCGTTCTTTGTCGCAACGTCAGCAAAAAGTCGCTTTTCCAAAAGGGCAACTCCAAGAGATACCCCAGGGAGATTTTTCCGCTGAGTGAAAAACCGGACACTACTCATGGCATTGAAATAAGCATTTGTGGCTCGCCGAAACCTTTGATATACCGTAGGGTGGGCATTGCCCACCAGCATACCAGTCAGTAACGGCTAGTACAATTTTATTAATTCGGCATATTGGCATGAGTGCTTTTCACACGGCTTTACTGCCTCAAATTTCTCCAAAAGAGATTAAACGCCTAAATCATTTACCTTTGCCAGACATTACCCAAGAAAATATTAATATCAAGAATGAATTTGAGTTGACCACGAGGAAGGGCGGGTTTTGCCTTTGAAGTTATCGGTATATACCAAAATTAAGCGTCTAAACCCGCCCCTACAATTGACTTCCTGAATGACGGAAAGCTGGAGTTGCATTGATTCGTCCAACGCCAAACAAATGCATCCGCGTGTTCGGAGTTAAGTAGGGGGAAATGGCTTCAAGAATTTCGATAATTTTGTGGCTGGGTGTTCTGGCAAGTCCTCCTAAAGCAACGTAATCATATCCCATGCCTTGGACACCATTTACTTTTAGCGGCAAGTTGAGCGTTAATTAAGGTAAAAATACGCTCTAGTTCCGATATTCCTGCGTATTCAGCTTCTTCTTCAGGGGTGAGTCTATCAGTTTTTTTCTTTTCTAAAAGTTCTTCAAAGCGAAATTGTAGCTCTGAAGTGAACCTGAAGAGGTAAATGTTGCCGAATTCGCTGATTCCAATGCCAGAGGTCATTAGGACTGAAGGCTGAACCATGAGTTGAGGAGTCATTGGGCTAGTCAAATGTCTTTTGCTCTTGATCCTACTGCGATCGCAGCTTAACCCGAACTTGGCTTAGAAATCTAAATTTACTCGTTCGTGATCCGATCGCGCCATAATCCAAGCCACTCCTGAATCAAAGCCAAAGCGAAATTATACCTGAGAAAGAAGCATAGGGTCAGAATTCAGACTAAAGTAGTATACAAATCGTTATATATACCTGCTCCAAGGAGAAAAATTCATGCCAGCCCACGCTTTTACTTCCACATTGAGGAAACTAACCGCCTGTTTAGGTCTAGCCAGTCTCGGTACCGCGATCGCATTACCCGCCAACAGCGTCACCGACTCCCCTCGCCTCTTAAAGGCAGAACCTGGACTCCACTTGATTGCTCAACGGGGGGTGAGCAATATAGCCGATGAACTCGAAACCGCCAACGATGCGTTTTCTACCCTCACGGCTGCAATTAAAACCGCCGGACTCACTTCCGCACTGGCACAAAGGAGACCCATTACTATTTTTGCTCCCACTGATGAAGCCTTTGATACTTTACCAGAGGGAACTGTGGCAACGTTACTTCAACCCCAAAACCGATCGCGATTAACTGAAATCCTTACCTATCACGTTGTCCCCGGTAACATTAACACCTTTGGCTTAACTCCCGGTTCGACCTTACGGTTAACCACTCTAGCAGGTAAACCCGTAACCATACGAGTTAGCGATGCTAGCGAAGTTTCTGTCAATGGCATACCCGTCGTGATGGCAGATATTCCTGCCTCTAACGGCATGATTCACGGGCTTAACGGGGTTCTATTACCCTAATGTGGATTGGGGAAGTGTAGAGGCACGTAGGGGCGGGTTTTACCGATAACGTTCAGGAAAAACCCTCTAAAGTAACTAAACCCGCCCCTACCGAAATCTAGAAACGTAGCAGATCACGTCTCTACATCAAATGACTTAACCAAGGACTCACTTCCACAGACAACAGTTGACCAAGCTGAAGCAACTGGCGTAGTCGGATAATTGTCCAAGGATTTGCCGCCATAAGCTGCGCCTGATCATGTCCATTCTTTTGGTCACTCAAGCGCTGGGCTTGAATTGCCAGTTCACACTGGGGCACGATTGAGGTATGTAAACAGTTGAAATAGAGTTCCTGACAACGGTCTAACGCTAAACCGAGGCTTAACCGATTGCCAATCTCAATCAGCCGATCAATCTGGCGGATATCCTCGCCGAGGGTATCGGGATCACCCTCATGCAACAGTTGCCACAGCGATCGCCAAATTAAGGTTTCCAGCGTTGGCTTGGCTTCTGGGATATTCAGATGACAGCGTAGGTGTCCTGCTTCTATGGCGATCGCTTCCAGTTCGGCGATCTGAGCATTGATCGCTTGGGGATCACTCCCCTCCATGTCTAGGGCTTTAATTGCAATTAAACAACGGTTAGATAACGCAATTTCTGCTGCCACTTGCAATTCCTTCGGTACGGGCAATTCATCCCGATGGAATGCCATCAACACGCCGTAATTATCCCGGTACATCTGGTTATACAGCTGATCTAATCGGGTCAGGGTTTCCTGACTAATAAGCTGCATAATCCGTTGCCGTTCCTCAGCAAACAGATTCTGTAAACTGAACGACTGCTCACCAAACATCTGATTCATTGCCAGAATCGTATGGGCAGCACTGGCTTGCTTGAGGGCATCAAAAATCTTATCCCTCAACTGGGTATATGCCCGACGTCCGGTAAAGGGTTGAATACAGCAGTGGAAGTCCCAGCCGCCGATATGGAGAACGGCAAACACCAATTCCATATTTTCCCAGGTAATCTCCGACACCAGTCGCAATTGACCCACTGCTAACGTCAGTGAACCCATGCGTTGGAGTTGATAGTCAAGCTGGTGGGCTTCGTAGCAGTAGAGGCGTTCTTGTTGGGAATAGTTGGTAAATAAGGAACTAATCGCGTAATGGGCGGCTACTTGTTGAAAGGTAATTTGCGACGACACCACCAATTGCCGATAGACCACATCCCCAGTTTTAAAGCAGTCTACATTACTGGGTGCTACAAGTAGGCGTTCCAAGAACCCTAGCTCAAGCTGGATACCCGCCACTTCCCCAGCTAACTCCAACGCCCGTGCTGCATAGCGTAAAATCTGAACCCCTTCGGGACGGGAGATTTCCTCAAAGAACCAGCCACAACTGGTATACATGAGCATGGCATGGCGTTGCATTTCCAACAGCCGCAGGGCATCGATTTGGTCGGTGGGAGAGAGGGGTGCAACGCTGTGACGGTTGAGAAATTGCTTCACATTTTCCGCCGAGCGATTCTCGTTCCGAGACGCGATGCGATCGCGCAGCACTTGGATATACTCGTCCCGCGCCGCCCAGGGATCGCGGAAAAACTGCCGTCCCATTTCGTCATACACCGGAATCAACTGATCCCGCAGCCAGTTCAAACTTTCTCGCAGGGGACGCCGCCATTTTTGATGCCAACCCCCGCCGCCACCACAGCCGCAGTCATCTTGCCAACGGTTGACACCGTGGGAACAACTCCAAGCGGTGACGGGTTTGAGAATCACTTCCCACGTTGGCGGACTGATACTGAGGTAATGAGCAAAGTTAGTCACTGTCCAGTTACGGCGGGGAAAGACTTGGGTAAAGGCATGGGCGATACACATTTCCGTGTGGCGTTTGTGATGTCCGAAGGTTTCCCCATCGGTTGCCACACTAATAATCTGGGAGGGACGGTGATCTCCATGAATCGCGATCCCCAAACGACCCGCGAAATGTTCCGAACTACTGAGAACATCGCTAAACCCCATATCCCGTGAGATGGGACCATCGTAGAAAAAGATATCGATATATTCACCGCTTTCCAGGAAACAACGGTAAGGACGACTGGGATCAATCTGACCCCCACCGACTTCATGCCAGTCTGGATCAGGATTGTCTTCGGTTGGCAGAGGGCGACAGCGTTCGGCTTGGGAGGGGGCAAGAATGATAAACTTAATCCCTTCTGCCACTAACGCTTCCAGGGTGGGATAATCTACCGCCGTTTCCGCTAGCCACATCCCTTCGGGATCACGACCAAAGCGAGAGCGGAAATCTTCCATTCCCCAGCGGATTTGGGTGTATTTATCTCGTTCATTGGCGAGGGGGAGAATGATATGGTTATAGACTTGGGCGATCGCATTACCGTGACCGTTGAGCCGTTGACAACTCTTGCGATCCGCCTCTATGATTCGCTCATACACTTCCATGTCGTAGCGTTCTAGCCACGACATCAGCGTCGGACCAATATTAAAGCTGAGATATTCAAAGGTATTAACGATCCCCACCACTTCGCCGTAACCATTTAACACCCGGGCAAAGGCGTTGGGGCGATAGCATTCGTGATGAATCCGCTCATTCCAGTTATCAAACGGTGCCGCCGAGGGCTGACGTTCAATCGTATCCAGATAAGGATTTTCACGGGGGGGTTGATAAAAATGCCCGTGAACGGTTATGTAGACGCCCCTAGCTGTCTGTAGGGGATCATGGTCTCGCCCAGCCTCCTCGGATAAGGTAGGGATGGGATTTGCCACAGCTTGTGAAGCTGAAAGTTCAGCAGCAGAAGTCATTTAGATCACCAAATTCCACAGAAAACGTAGTCAGACATATTCCCTTACTCTACTAATTTTCGCTGAGAGTAGGGATTAGTTGAGAGATTACTAAACAAATTTTGGGTTGAAAGCTAGCCATTTAAGTAGGGAACGCCAGCTCGGTATAAGTAGTCGGACAAAAGTAAAGTTAACGGTGAGGATTGTCATTCGTCATTCGTCATTCGTCATTCGTCCTTTGTCCTTTGTAAGGATTTGAGGCTCCTTATCATTTCTTAGTACAGTCTACAGAATGTATACCCAGATCCTTAGAAAAAAGCATTGACACCAGTGGCTAAACTTGCATTTGGGGATGAAGGTGTAACAATCTGTCCCTTCAGTTTTTTATTGAACCGCAAGATTTACTGAAAATCGATAAAACTTCATATAACGTTGCGGTCAGTTCACAAAACTTAGACGCACTATAGCAACTCTTGCCGATTATTGCACATCTTCCTGGGAAGTTGCAGGGTTGACATCCTCCCTCGCCGGAGACGAGGGATTCCCAAACCTCACGATTTGACGCTTCGACTCCGCGAGCGCGTCAACACCGAACGGAGTCGAGGTGTTGAGTTTCTGCTTCCTACCCCTGAGACTACGCGGTAGCTGAGCCTGTCGAAGCTCAGGGGTTTTTCGCAACTGCCCTTTGGACTTATATCCATCGGGTCTTATGTTCGCTCCACAGACTATCACCGCAAGCCCTGCGGCT
>NZ_JAVJUO010000216.1:0-14334 GCF_040220555.1 Coleofasciculus sp. C1-SOL-03 | reverse complement strand
GAATCTTGTTCGGTCAAACTCACTTCTAAAAGCCGAAACGCCCGATTTTTCGTTCTCACTCTTCCTTGTCTACTGGTCTACCTGTCTTCTAAGTCTTACCTCAACCCCAATCTTAAAAAACCTACCCTTATGAGCTGGGGGTGAGGGCTGGCGTAGCACGTCAGGAAAGGGCGCACGTCGGGAAAGGGCGCACGTCGGGAAAGGGCGCACGTCAGGAAAGGGCGCACGTCGGGAAAGGGCGCACGTCGGGAAAGGGCGCACGTCGGGAAAGGGCGCACGTCGGTGCGCCCCTACGGTTTGGTTTAGGGGAATTCTGCCTAGACGCGCAATTCCACACATCTTGGCTTGCTACTCTACCGCGATGATACAATATCAACGATAGGGAATAGGTCTACCAACAGGTTCGGTTAGCATGGTGTGGGAGGTTGAGTATACCGATGAATTTGAGGAATGGTGGATAACACTCGACGAAGCCACGCAAATTTCTATTGATGTTGCTGTTAGATTACTTGAAGAAAGGGGACCCAATCTCCCGTTTCCTTACACTTCAAAGGTGAAACTGTCTCGTCATTCCCAAATGAGAGAACTACGTGTACAGCACAAAGGGGAACCCTATCGCATACTTTATGCTTTTGATCCGCGTCGAGTTGCTGTACTACTTTTAGGGGGTAATAAAGGGGGAAATGATCGGTGGTATGACGAGAATATTCCCAAAGCCGATTTACTCTACGATGAACTTTTGCAAGAATTATCGGATGAGGGTTTGATATGAAACGAAAGCCAATCGGTGAGTTAAGAAAACAAATGACACCTGAACAACTAGCCGAGAGTCAAACTCGCGCTCAACTGGCGTCGTTGTCTCTGACTTTAGCCGAGTTACGTCAATCTCTCGGTGTTACCCAACAAGATATGACTGATGAACTTGGTGTTGTTCAGTCTGCTTTGTCTAAACTTGAAAATCAAGAGGACATTCAAATTTCTACTCTATACCGCTATATTAAGGCTTTGGGTGGAACGCTCCAACTGGTTGCTCATTTCCCGGATAGAGATGTGATTATTTCTCAGTTCGAGTCTTAGCGA
The DNA here is from genome assembly GCF_040220555.1 of Coleofasciculus sp. C1-SOL-03. NCBI lineage: Bacteria > Bacillati > Cyanobacteriota > Cyanophyceae > Coleofasciculales > Coleofasciculaceae > Coleofasciculus > Coleofasciculus sp. C1-SOL-03. Next base: position 13,254 of record NZ_JAVJUO010000216.1, on the reverse strand, counting down.
TGGGAGAGCGCACGTCGGTGTAGGGCGCACGTCGGGCAAACAAATGAATTGTGACGATTACGGGAAACCTCAACTCCCCTCTTGCTCCCCTCTCCCAAGCTTGGGAGAGGGGCTGGGGGTGAGGGCTGACTGGGGGTGAGGGCTGATATCATGTCCGGTTGAATACTCACATTTAGGTGGAGACAAGGCAGAGGGCAGAAGGCTCCAGGGCTCCAAGGGAAGGAGCAAGGTTGCAAGGAAGAAGGATATTATGGTTATTTCGGCGGACATGATATGACTGGGAGTGAGGGCTGACTGGGAGTGAGGGCTGACTGGGGGTGAGGGCTGGCGTAGCACGTCGGGAAAGGGCGCACACCATTTGAGGGCGCACGTCTGTGCGCCCCTACTCGCCCGGTAAAGACTTGGAATCGGAGGGTTCTGTATATTGGCAGAAAATATTTAACCCAATCTTGAGAATATACAATACCACCACGGTGGCGATCGCAGGATCGAGAGGTAAGCCAGCTAATCCCACCAAATACACGATTAATCCCGTCAGCAAGGGTGTACTTCCCGGATTCTTGGTATATTCCTGTACCTTGGTGCGAAAGCTATCATCACCACACAATTCCTGACGCAACTGGTTCAGTGTCACCTCCCACAGGGATTTGTCGGCAAAATCTGGAATTGAACCATGTTGCTGAAAATACAGTTCCTCAAAGGATGCCTCAATATCCCCATTATGGTCTTTGAGAACTGCGATCGCGTCTTGGGCGGGATCATCATTGGGTAATATGGTTTGATCGGAATTCAGTTCCGAGGGGGTAAGTTGAGTATTCATACTGTCTACACAGGCTCAATTAGGGGCGCAACGCGAAGTCTGACACTATAGGGAAATCATGATTTGGTATCGATTGTAGCCTGAGACATTGATCGATGCGATCGCGAAAAGCTAATAACCGCTAATATGGATACTTTGGCAAATTCTTTGTAAATTACCGGGTAACAAAACTGCGATCGTTTTCCGGTGCTATTGGACTCTGGTTTCATTGGTTCCATAGTATAGCGCTACGCGCTAGGCTTTCTTGCAATAGGCAATGGGCTTTCTTTGAAGAAAAACACTTACCTTACAATAGACACCGTAGGGGCGCACAGACGTGCGCCCATTACCAACCTGCGCCCGATTTAAACCTAAAATCTATCCCATCATTTTAGCTACATCACACCAGTCGTCTGTGATGCAAGCGTTTATGGCGAAGACAGCGCAACTACGAGCAATTATCAAAATTGTATGCTGAAAAGGGAGAGGATAGTACACCTCTATCCCAAAATGGTCACATCTGCGACCCCTGATTCGACTTCATGACTTAATCCCTTATCGCTGATCAGTTTAGCATCCCTATGGCATCCGCTCCTCATCTCCCGAATCAACCTTGGTGCTTCCACTGTCCCCAACTTGACGATATCCTCGATCGCACTCCAGTTACGGTGACGCTGGATACGCCTGTGGTTGAGGTTTTGGCGCGAATGAGTCAGGTGCAGGGATGCTTCTGTTCCCAGGATGGAGAAAAGACGCTAGAATCCCCACAGAATCCCTTATTGTCTCCCTCTACTAGCTGTGTCTTAGTTACCCAGGGGACTCAGCTTGTGGGTATCTTTACTGAACGGGATGTGGTGCGCTTAACTGCACAAGGGCGCAATTTGGCGGGGGTGAGTATTCGTCAGGTGATGAGTCCCCCAGAGTATCGCCTCAAATCGAGCGAGTTTCGGGATGTTTTTAGCATTCTGGGTATTCTTAAACAATATCAGATTCGTCATCTGCCTGTGGTGGATGATCAGGAACAATTACTCGGTGTAATTACCCTCTCCACCCTGCGTTCGGTGATTGAACCCTCTCATTTGCTGAAGCTACGAACGGTGGATGAGGTGATGAATAGGACGGTGATTCAAGCCACTGTGGATACCTCAGTTCTCAAACTAGCACAGTTAATGGCACGACATCGGGTTAGTTGTGTGGTTATATGTCAAGACATTCCGGAAAAAAATTTACAAACACCATTAGGAATTGTCACCGAACGGGATATTGTTCAGTTTCAGGTATTGGGCATCAATCTAAGTGGATTACAGGCAAAAGATGTGATGAGTCAACCCCTATTTTGCCTGCATCCCACGGATAATCTTTGGCACGCCCATCAGGAAATGCAGCGTCGTTATGTACGGCGATTAGTGGTTACGGGTGATCAGGGGGAATTGGTGGGAATTGTCACTCAAACGCGGTTGCTGCACGTTCTTGATCCGATGGAAATGTACGGCGTAATTGACCAACTCCAGCAAGTCATCGGTCAGTTAGAAGCCGAGAAAATTGACTTATTAGAAAGTCGCACTACTCAACTGGAAGAATTAGTCCAATCGCGCACCCAGCAATTACAAAAACAGGCGGAACGGGAACATATTTTACGGTCGATTGCCCAACGGATTCGCTGCTTCCTAAAACTCCCGGATATTTTCCAAGCCACAGTTCAGGAAGTGCGGCAATTACTTCATTGCGATCGCGTCTTGGTTTATCAGTTCTCCGAAGATTGGAGTGGGGAGATTGTGGCGGAATCAGTGGGCAATTTCCCCTCAGTTATCGGATCACAAATTCGTGATGCTTACTTCCAAGAAACTAAGGGGGCTGACTATCTGAATGGGCGACGTCAGGTGGCGCATAATATTTATCATCAAGGGTTAACTCCTTGCCATTTAGAACTCCTGGAACAGTTTCAAGTCAAAGCCATTCTCACCGTTCCGATTATTATTAACGAACAACTTTGGGGCTTATTAGTTGCCCACCATTGTACCGCCCCTCGTCAATGGGAACCCCAGGAATTAGACTTATTAGAACAACTCAGCGTGCAAATCGCGATCGCGATTCAACAAGCGAATGCCTTTTCCCAATTGCAAACGGAACTCGCGGAACGGCAAAAGGCAGAACAGTTGGCAAAGGCGACGCAAGAACGACTGCATTATTTACTCTCGGCGAGTCCCACTGCGATTTATAGCCGCCAGTTTATTCCTCCCTATCAAACCACGTTCATTAGTGATAATATTACCGCCCTAATTGGCTATACCCCCGCCGAAATTCTAGAACAACCGGATTTTTGGTTAAATCATATTCATCCTCAAGACTTACCCACCGTTCTCACCGGATTTGCCCAACTGTTTCAACAAGGCTATTCGATTCAAGAATATCGGTTTAAACAGAAAAATGGAGAGTATCTTTGGCTACAAGATGATTGGAAACTGATTCGCAATGACCAAGGAATTCCCCAAGAAATTATTGGCGCATGGCTGGATATTTCCCATCGGGTACAGGCACAGGAACAAGCCCAAACCAGTAAGAAACTATTAGAGTTATTCTATGAATCTGCCCCCGTGGGCTTATGTATTACCGATGAACAATGGCGACTGGTGCGGGTGAATCCCGCCTTCTGTCAACTGTTTGCTTATCCCCATGATTATTTATTAGGACGATCCTTAACCGAATTCTTTGACCCCCATCATTCTGGGGAATGGCAGGTGCGGCGTCATGATGGTAAATTTATTGATATTCAGGTGACCACTGGACCGATCATGCAGCAAGGGGAACGCTGTTTGCGGGTAACCACAGTTACAGATATTACCGAACGCAAAAAAGCCGAACAAGCGATTCAATCCATGGCGGGACAATTGTCTACAGTGATTGATACCGTGGGCGAAGGAATTACTCTAAGTAATAGTCAGGGAAAATTCCGTATCTTTAATTATCAAATGCAGCAAATTACGGGCTATACCCGCCAAGAGGCAAACCGTTGTGATAATTTCATGGCGAAACTTTATCCTGATCCGGTTCTCTATCAGCAGGTGAAGCAATGGCAAAAAAATCCCAGTAAGAAGCGCAAACTGAGAACGCTGGAAACGACATTTTCCGATAAAAACGGGGTTCAGAAAACTCTGCTTGTCTCCCATTCCATTATTCATCAAGATAATCAACTCTTCTTTTTAAGCGCCTATCGAGATATTAGCGATCGCAAACAGGCGGAAGAATCGCTGAAACACTTAAATGAAGCCTTAGAAAAGCGAGTGCAAGAACGAACCACGGCGTTAGAACAGACAGTGGAACAACTCCACCGAGAAATTAAGGAACGCCAGCAAACGGAATTAGCCCTACAAGACTCTCATCGCAAGATTAATAATATATTAGAAAGTATTACTGAAGGCTTTTTTGCCCTAGATAAAGATTGGCGGTTTACCCACTTTAACTCCCTATTATCCCCTTTAATTAATCGTCCCGTCGCCGATATGATTGGCAGATGTATCTGGGAGGAATTTCCTGACGCTATGGGAACGAAGTTTGAAACCATCTATCGCCAAGCCGCGCAGGAACAAAAACCGATGGCGTTTGAGGAGTTGTATGCACCGAACAACACCTGGTTTGAAGTGCGAGTCTATCCCTCGGAAGACGGGTTATCTGTCTATTTTCGGGATATTAGCGATCGCAAAAAAGCAGAATTGGCGTTGCAAGAGAGTCAGCGATTTATCCAACGGATTGCGGATACGAATCCGAATGTGTTATATATTTATGATATTGTTGAACAACGGAATATCTATATTAACCGTTCCGTGGCTCAAGTGCTGGGTTATAGCCCGGAACAGATTCAGCAGATGGAATCCAAACTGTTTGAATCGCTAATGCATCCCGATGACTTAGCCCACATTTTACGCCAGCATCAACGCTTTGATACCGCCAAAGATGGTGATATTATTGAATGTGAATATCGGATGCGCCATGCAGATGGTCAATGGCGTTGGTTATATAGTTGGGATACCATTTTTACGCGCACATCTGAGGGGAAACCGAAACAACTTCTGGGTACAGCGTCAGATATTACGTCGCGCAAACAGGTAGAAGAAACCCTACGCCAACAGGTGGAACGAGAACGATTAATCAGTGCGATGTCTCGACGCATTCGCCAATCCCTAGACTTGGAGACAATTCTGACAACGACGGTTGAAGAAGTCCAACAATTACTAATGGCTGACCGAGTATTAGTCTATCAGCTTTTTGAAGATAATCGCGGACGGGCAATTGCGGAAGGGGTAGCGTCAGGATTTCCCCAGTTATTGAATATTATCTTTCCAGCGGAAGCCTTTCCCCCAACCTGTTATCGGAATTATGTTCAGGGACAAGTGTATGCTTTAGCCGATCGCGATCGCGAAGAGGTTCTACCCTGTATGGTAGACTTCATGCGGGAGTATGCAATCCGGGCAAAACTGGTTGTCCCGATTGTGCAACAGGATATCCTCTGGGGATTACTAATCGTCCATCAATGTTCCCATCCGCGAGAATGGCAAACCTGGGAAATTGAGTTACTTGTCTCCCTAGCCACCCAACTCGCGATCGCGATTAAACAGTCTCAATTATACGAGCAATTGCGCCACAATAATGATATCCTAGCGACAACGAATGCGGAACTCGCCCACGCCACTCGGTTAAAAGACGAGTTTCTGGCAAATATGAGTCATGAATTGCGAACGCCACTGAATGCGATTTTAGGGTTATCGGAAAGCTTACAAGAAGAAGTCTATGGGGAGATTACCGAAAAACAGCGCAAGTCTCTCGCCACGATTGAAAAAAGTGGTAGACATTTACTGGAGTTAATTAATGATATTCTCGATTTAGCCAAGATTGAATCCGGGAAGTTGGAGTTAAACCTGACAGCCGTTAGGATTAGCCAACTGTGTGATGCGAGTTTATCCTTGATTAAACCGCTAGCGTTAGATAAAAACATTACGTTGACGGATAATATTGCGGCGGGATTAGGAACGATTCTGGGCGATGAACGACGCTTACAGCAAGTCTTAATTAACTTATTAAGTAACGCGGTGAAATTTACCCCAGAGGCGGGACGGGTGACGGTGGAAATTTATAAGGAAGATGGGGGAGATGAAGGAGAGAAGGAAGTCAACTCTACATTTAGTCAGGGCGGGTTTTGTTCAAACATTACTATCAATAGCGAAACGAAAATCCCTAAACCCGCCCCGACAAACCATACCCTTGAGGGGCGCGAAGGGTTAACACTCACAACTTCCCCAAATGAGATGCTTTATATCAGTGTCAGTGATACGGGAATTGGAATAGCCCAAGAACATCTGGAGAAACTCTTTCAATCTTTTGTCCAAATCGATAGCAGTTTATCCCGGCGTCATCAGGGAACAGGGTTAGGATTAGCATTAGTCCGGCGGATTGTGGAATTACATGGGGGATGGGTAACCGTAGACAGTGAATTGGGAAAAGGGAGTTGCTTTACCGTGAGACTACCTTGGCGTTCTCATCCAGTGAATCATTCCATCGGTTCCCCAGAAGAAAAGGCGACGTTAGGGTGTAATGTATCAGACATTGAAGATACAACGTTACCGCGAACCACTCCCTTAATTTTATTGGCTGAAGACAACGAAGCCAACACCCAAACCCTATCCGATTACTTACAGGGAATCGGCTATGAAATGATCATGGCAAAAGATGGCAAAGAAGCCGTACAACTCAGCCAACGACGCAAGCCTGATTTGATTTTAATGGATATTCAAATGCCAGAACTTGATGGGTTAAGCGCCACCCAACAAATTCGCGCCAATCCCCGCACCGCCAACATCCCGATTATTGCGATAACTGCACTGGCGATGTCAGGCGATCGCGAAAAATGTTTAGCCGCAGGTGTATCCTATTATATGACCAAACCTGTGAATTTGAAGAAGCTAGCAACGATTATCAATGCCTTACTCAATGGATAGGCACATATAAACATGAATTAGAAAATGTTCCCCCTTACACCATCTAACTACTACACCATCAAACCGTAGGGTGCGTTAGCGAAGCGTAACGCACCATCTAATATCATGTCCGCCTAAACAGTCATTATTCCCTTTTGCCTTGCAACCTTCCTCCTTCCCTTGGAGCCTTCTGCCTTCTGCCCTCTGCCTTGTCTTAACCGATAGTGTAAGTATTCCACCGGACATGATATAACTCACCTCAAATACCAGATTAGCTCAAGGCGCGACGTTGAGCATCGAATAACTCCTGAATTCCGGTTTCTGCCAAATCAATTAACTGATTAAGCTGAGTCCGACTAAAGCTTTCCTCTTCCGCCGTTCCCTGAATTTCAATAATGTTTAATTCGTCATTCATGACAATATTGAAATCCGTTTCAGCCGCGACATCTTCTTCGTACTTTAAATCCAAAAACGGCTCACCCGCCAACAGTCCCACCGAAACCGCCGCGATTTGGTGACGGATTGGCGATCGCTCTAATTCTCCGGCTTGGACTAATTTATCTAACGCCTCAGCCAGGGCGACATATCCCCCAGTAATCGAAGCCGTGCGGGTTCCCGCATCAGCTTGCAGCACATCCGCATCCACAAAAACAGTGCGTTCTCCCAAGGCGGTCAAATCCACAGCCGCTCTTAAACTGCGTCCAATCAACCGTTGAATTTCTTGAGTTCGACCAGATAGTTTGAGTAATTCCCGGGTTTGGCGTTGGGGTGTTGCTCCAGGAAGCATCCGATACTCGGCGGTTAGCCAACCACTACCTGTTCCTTCCAGAAACCGGGGGATTCCCGCCTGAATGGTGACATTACACAACACTTGGGTATCACCGCACTTGGTCAAAACAGAACCCGGTGCAAATTTAGTGAATCCGCGGACAAAACTGATGGGACGGAGTTGGTTGGGTTGGCGATGATCAGGACGTTGCCAAGACATGGTAGTACTTCTGAGTCAGAACGTGGTTTGGTTAAAAAACGTTAAACTTCCAGTTCAAGTTTGGTCAAGATATTTTGCTGAACTTGCTCTGGCGGTTGGTCGCCGTTTATTGTCAACAGCTTGTGACGATAGTCATAGTACTCCAGGATGGGAACGGTGCGCTCGTGGAATAACTCGATACGGCGCTTTACGATATCTGGATTGTCATCAGGACGAGACTGTGCTGATGATTGACTATCTTGAGCATGGTTTTGTGTTCGCTTGACTGAACGAGTCATCATCACGGATTCGGGTACAGTTAAGTAAATTGCCCAATCTAGCTGCTGATTTAAGTCCTCAAGCAGAAAATCTAATTCCTCGGCTTGGAACGCAGTACGGGGATACCCTTCTAACACCCAACCCTTAGCCGTGTCAGGTTCTAGCAGGCGCTGGCGCATGAATTCGATTAGGATTTCATCAGGGACTAATTCTCCCTTCTCGACGTAGGGCTGCGCCTTACGACCTAAATCGGTTTGAGCTGCGATCGCACGACGCAAAATGTTACCACTGGAAATCTCCACGATCCCTAAATGGCGACACAACTGTCGCGCCTGCGTGCTTTTCCCTGACCCTGGACCTCCCAGAATCACTAGTCTCACGATAATAGCTCCTCTGTTCCTAGGCTGGACAAGTCTTTGACCATAAATGTTGCACCAATCCTTTGCATCTGGGCAGGTTTTGACGCTACTAACTACTGACCGTCATTTTGCCACGAATCCCCCTGGATGAACATTCTCCGAGACTGACTCTTGACGGACTTGTAGATATGGTGTTTGATTAGGGATGCCACTGAAAAAAATACGCTATATCTTGTTTGCTGCATCAGTTGAATTTCTACTTAGGTTCCTTGAGGGACTTGTCGGTTGTGTGATACAGTGACAATGTAGACGTGCAGGGATCGGGGAAAAGGGAGGACTTGTTGAATTAAGTTTAAACGGCTCGAATCCCCAGCCCAAAAGGATTCGGTGGAATAGGAGTAGCTGCGTGGCGATCGCGACTCAGGCATTGAAAGCGGATTCTGCCCACAAGCTGTGCTGCCAAAACGCTAGACAAAGCGACCATGAGACACAAATCAAGGAAAGCTTGAAGGGTGTCGATCAGATTCATTGCTCTTTAATTGTTGACTATGGTTTCCCAGTTAGAAACTCCCACCCTTAATTCAACCCATCACCTGACCTACACGCTAGAAGGGCTGGTACAAGTCTTTACCAGTTCCCAACGCAGCTTTTTTACCAATGTGATTGCCCAAGGCTTGAGAATGGCGGGACAGGGAACACCTGTGCTGGTGGTTCAGTTTCTCAAAGGGGGTATTGGTCAAGGACACCAGCATCCGATTCGGTTAGGACAGTATTTAGAATGGATTCGTTGCGACTTACCGCGATATATTGATACTCCAGAGTTAGATGAGGCAGAACATAAATCGCTCAAGCAGTTGTGGCATCATACTCAGCAGGTAGTGTATGAGGGGAAATACTCTGTCATTGTCCTCGATGAATTGAGTTTAGCCATCAACTACGGCTTAATCCCCCTAACTGAAGTCTTGAGATTTCTCGAAAGTCGCCCCAGTTCCGTAGATATTATTCTCACAGGACCCGATATGCCGCCCGAATTGTTGGATGTGGCTGACCAAATCACAGAAATTCGTCGCAGTCATCAGCCTTAGTCCCTACAAGCTGAAGAGATAACAAGCACCACTGTAGAGACGTTGCATGCAACGTCTGGAACATCATTCAACCGGACATGATATCAGGTGTAGAGAAAGATATGATCCCAGATGTAATCGATTAATCGTTTAGCATCATTTAAAGGCAGAACTTGACAACATCCTTGCTTATCTTTCGTCAATAACGGGATTTCCGGCAGACTTGCCGTATCTTTGCTATCTTGCACCAATTTACCCCGGATCTTCTCTAAATTATGAATCGGACCATTGATATCAAAATCAATCTTTGTACCAAACGTCTCATCCATCCAGGTTTCAATTCGGTTATCCAACTGTTCCGAGGTGAGGGGCTTTGGGCTGGTTAACAGATGATAATAAACCAGAATAATTTCTTTACATTCCTCTTCCTCCGCCGCATCAATTAAGGCATGAAACACGCTGGCATTATTTGCCATATTCTTAAAAAACAGGGTTTCGGTCACAGTTTGGCGGAATTTAATCTGCTTACTCTTGTAATTGCTGTACTGCTTATAGGCAAAACCGCCTAATGTCACCAGTAGCGATAACACAGCAACGAGGACGGGCATAATATCACGCACCTCCTCTTCACTTGCCTGGACTGTCTCCAAAACCGAGGGTCCCATGGTAAAAAATAAAATAGCCCCAATCACAACGAGAAGTTTAGGCAGAACTCTCAGGATGACTGGAACAGCGGCACCAACAGCCGGAACAATTAAAAAGAGACGGTCTTTCCAGGTCATGCTAATTTTGATATTGGGGAAAAGGAGTTCCAAGTCAAACTTAGGGATATTCTTGTAAAAATAGAGATACATTTTCCCTGGTGTGAACTGGAGAGAATCTAGTTCATCGCCTTTTTGTTTGAAATAATCGGTGTCTTTGAATTTAATCAATAAAACGACTCGTTCAAAGAGATTTATTCTTTTTTCTTTTTTCTTCAAAAACTTTTTAACCTGAATCGTTTTTTCATAATCCCCGCGACAGTAGCAGACGAGTTGATCAAATTCATCAAAATCAACATCAGTTTTCAGTTGAATTAAGGACTTTTCTTTAAAGGCGCGTTGTAAACTCTTCGGAGAGAGGGGAACATAATTGGCGCGTTCTAGAATCGTCTGAAAGTCGGTCACCACATTCGCTTCGCGTTCAGCTAGCTTATCGGGAGTGAGTTCAATCCTCGATTGAGTATCAGCATCAGGGTTGAACGGATCATAATTATCTTTTAACCGTTCCAAATAGGCATGAAACTTAAAATGATAATAGGCAGAAAGTAGGGTACAGAATTCTCGAAACTGTTGCACCTTCTCCTTCGGTAACTGTCCATCGTCTAGGCACAGTTCGATTAAGTCACTGCGGCGATAGGGAATAAACGCTTCTCGGTCTTGATAAGTTGCCATAAGTAGTCGGGCAAAATTAAAGTTAACTCTTGAGACTAGGGAATAGGGTACAGAAAAGACCCTTCGCTTTGCTAGTCGGACATGGTGCGGGAGTGTGTAGGGGCGGGTTTTACCACTATCCTTTCCTTAGCACCTAGATGTAACTAAACCCGCCCCGACTGAATGCGAGAGTTTTGACCCTTCACTTCGGAAAGAGAGCATGGTTTTGACAATCTTTAACTCAGTCCGACAAAATTGATGTCCAGGTACTTATTTCACAGACACAAATCCAGCACCAATTCCCTGTGACGGGTCACGAAGTCTGATATTTTTAATCGGTACAGCGGAACAAGGTAATGGAGATGCCCAGCATCGGACTGTCCAGTCGGCTGGATAGACATAGGTAACATCATTTACTTGGTCAGATACTAGATTAACACTCGGTAAGGGAGGAGGTAAAATTAATCGCGATTGAGCATTATCCTGAATCAGACCCACAGTAGTCAAGCCAACTAAAAATAGGGAAGTAAACAGGATTGTTTGAGGTTGTTTTAGGGTATGAGTGAATCGAAACAGCGGCTGGGTTAATTTAGAGGGGATTTTCTCCAACATAGTTTGACCATATATCGCCCCAAATAAAGCTGGGATAAGCAGAAAATATCCCAAGCCAAACCGGAGTAAAGGACTTTGGATCATAATAAATGTAATGCCGAGTAATCCCAATAATACTATCCAGGCAGTTCCTAATTTGAGGTGTTTTTTAAATTGTCGGAATATCGGGATAGAAAAAATAATAACAAAAATTGTGATAAACGCCATTATTTGCGATTTAACCGAACCTTTTAGCCATCGCCAAACACCTAAAGCTATAGCTGTCACTCCCGACTCATCTGAATCCGAAAAAACCCACCAAAACTTGATGGGCTTAGTTTCATTTATGGCTTTTTCGATGGGAACTGACCAAGGTAGGTCAAGGCACATAAAGGTTGAAGGATACAGGGGACATCCGGATGTGGTCAGGCTATATAAAACCATGGGTGATAGGATTACTAGAGTAATAGCACTGCCTGTCAGTAGCCGCTTAATTTGTAGTTTAAACTGATTACCTATCAGATAAAACAGAAATCCTATGGGGAGCAGCGGTAGCGCCGAAAGCTTAACGGTTACGGCTCCGGCTGATAGGATTAGGGGGATAGTTTTGGCATCAAAAAGAGGCGTTTTGGCATCAGTATCCCGTAAAGAAGACTGAGCGCTGTGTGAAATAACCAGAATTGTCCAGCCTGTCACCCCAATCAGAAACGCTACGGTTACATCAGGGGAAAATGAGATAAGGATCGGGGAACCCGTTAACGCGGTTCCTGTATAAACGAGAATAGCGATCGCTGAAAATATGAATAAAAACCAGTCTGATAAGCGTCCTTTCCGGCTGACGATTTGATTCAGTGTAATTAGAGACTGTAAAATAGCAATAAGGAAGACAAAACCATTGGTAATCGCACTGACTCGACTGCCAAAAATTGGCGATGTAAGTGGTGCGGCGAGAGCAAACCAAGAGGAAGTAAAGCCAAACTTGCCATTGATTAGCGCTAACCCATTAACCGCGCCAAATTGAGACATCCATCGCATAGAACCAAAGTGATAAAGTCCGGTGTCAAACCAGACTATTTTTTGACTGGTAAAAGCGGCAACAATTAGTTCTAAGGTAATAAATCCAACGATGAAGCTGGGAGAAAGAATTGAGCGAAGTGTCGCCAGTTCACGCCGGGTTGACTGAGACAGGAGAGATAGGGTGACTAAACCCAGGACAAGGACAAAGCCAACGGCGCTGGATAACGGTAAAATCAAGGAAATTGCCAGCAGGGAGACGCACAGGACAACGATTCCCAGCCAGACGGCGGCGATGAAGCGATCGCCTCTGCGATCAATGCGATCGGCTTTCAACCGATTCACAATAGCTGTGCCAATTGACAAACAAACACCAATTAGAAAAAGCCAGGTAATCATAAAATAAAGCATTCAGCACCTCTAGTCATGACTAGCGCGATCGTTGCTATTTCTCATTTTCATCTACTTTACGCCCAAAAGGTACGTTATTAGACCGCGTGGACTGTAGCAATTTTATTGCTAGTACCACATTGTTATAGGCTTCCCGATGACCGATGAGGGCGAGTCGATCAAATTAATAGACTTCCCCATGCAAGATAATCCAGCGACTCGCCCCTACAGGACACCTCTGTAGTCCCCCTTTTTAAATCCCCCTCCCGTCCCCCCTTACAGGTGTAGGTTTTTTATTTTATGGTTGGGACAAGACAAGGAGGACAAGGAAGGAAAGTAGACAAGGGGGAAAAACCGTACAAAATTAGGTTCGGTCAAGCTAACTTCTAAAAGCCGAAACGCCCGATTTT